>NZ_JACLQM010000013.1:0-53647 GCF_016648655.1 Streptococcus sp. 17.1 | reverse complement strand
GTTCTCAAAGGTCTTTGTCTCTCTTAAGACAACTCCTATATTCTAGCAAATCTAGAATAGCTTGTCAACACTTTTTTTGAAGTTTTTTCACTTCTCGTGTCCGCCGCCCCTTCCGGAACAGCTTATTTATAATATCATCTCTGACTTATCTTGTCAATAACTTTTTTAAAGTTTTGGAACCTTTTCAAGTTTGTGGCAAGTCTGTTAAGACAACTTTTATATCTTAACACCCAATTTAGTTATTGTCAATAGGGTTTTTGAAAAAAATAAAGCAGTACAATCATGTACTGCTAAATAAATTATTTAAAAATTTCTTTTACTTGCATTATAACCATATTTTTCAATGAAATCTTGGCGAAACTCAAGTAAATTGTCATCTATAATAGCTTGTCGTACTTTGGCCATTAAATTTACCAAGAAGTAGAGATTATGATAACTAGTCAGGCGAATCCCAAACGTTTCATCTGCTTTCAACAAATGTCTCACATAAGCACGTGTGTAATTCTTACATGTATAACAATCACATTCAGGATCTATAGGGCTAAAATCTTCTGCATACGCCGCATTTTTAACCACGAGGCGCCCTTGACTCGTCATACAAGTTCCGTTACGAGCAATTCGTGTTGGGAGGACACAATCATACATATCAACACCACGAATAACACCGTCAATCAAACTATCTGGTGCCCCTACCCCCATAAGATAACGTGGTTTATTCTCAGGAAGTAAAGGCACGGTAAAGTCTAGAACTGCATTCATCTCTTCATGAGTTTCTCCTACCGCAAGACCTCCAATTGAATAACCTGGAAAATCCATGGAAACCAAATCCTGTGCAGATTGTCTACGAAGATCTTCAAAACCTGCTCCCTGTACGATTCCAAAAAGGCCTTGGTCATGTGGCCGACGATGTGCTTTTAGCCCTCGTTCTGCCCAACGACTTGTACGTTCAATAGAATTTTTCACATAATCGTATGGTTGGTAAAATTGAGGGCATTCGTCAAAACTCATCATAATATCTGAACCGAGATTGTTCTGAATCGAGATCGCTTTTTCAGGAGATAAAAACATCTTACTTCCATTGAGGTGATTTTTAAAAGTTACACCTTCTTCCGAGATATTTCGTTTTTCGGCCAATGAATATACTTGAAAACCACCGCTATCTGTAAGAATCGCTTGGTCCCAATTCATGAATTTATGGAGTCCTCCAGCTTTAGCAACGAGCTCATCACCAGGTCTTAGCCATAAATGATAAGTATTGGCCAAAATAATCCCTGAACCCATCTGTTTTAATTCTTCAGGAGATTGCGTTTTTACTGTAGCTTGGGTACCTACAGGCATAAACATCGGTGTTGGAAAAGTTCCATGAGGCGTGATAATTTCCCCCAGGCGTGCTCCTGTGTGTTTTTCTTTCTTTATAAGACGATATTTAATAGGAAAATCAGTCATTTATACTCCTTACATTAGGAAAAACAGTCCTAAGTATTTTTTAGTCAGTGGTCATTATACACAACCGCTTTAGTTTATCAAAAATTACAAGAATTGTCAGCTCTATATTTTCAAACTCTCGATGAATAGCATCAAACATCAACACTAACATTCATAGCAAACAAAAAAACAACAGTCTCGAGCACTGTTGCTTTCAATAATGTCTTAAGCTGAAAGAACTTTACGTCCTTTACGACGACGAGCTGCAAGAACACGACGTCCATTTTTAGTTGACATACGGTGACGGAATCCGTGTTTACGTTGACGACGGATTTTACTTGGTTGATAAGTACGTTTCACGTTGAATACCTCCTGATAGATTTTCGTATTCGTTTAGCCGGCTATTTTTGATCAGTTACTAAACATACCATACTATTTTATAGCAATAGCTTAATCTTGTCAAGAATTACTTAGATATTAATTTTATTATATCTTTGAAACCCTTAGGCTGGTGATAATTGTAGACCACATTACTATCCCTATATCATCGCTTGCTCATAACCTTCTTGCTATTTTAGCTATTTTCTTGAGCACCTCTTTTCGCTTATGGTCACCCATATACTCAACAGGTGAAATCTGGGTAACTTTGACCGATTTAATACCACAAGGTTTTAGGACTTGAAATTTTAGAACTTTGCTATAATCTTGAACTAAAGGTAGAACTATCTTTGGTGTATTGTGGGTTGTAATAATCCAAGCTTTCCCAGTCAGTTTACCATCCAATCCACGGGGTGTATTTTCATAGGCAAAACTAGCAGCAAAGACGCGTTCAATAAATCCTTTCAGGATAGCCGGCATTCCACTCCACCAAATTGGAAAAATAAAAATCAACTGATCTGCCCAAATTATTAAATCTCGATAGTCTTTCATAGCTACATCGTGCGCTAGGTCTCTTCTCCTATGCGTTGTATCAAAGCGTAAAACAGGATCGAACCGCTCTTTATACAAATCTAGAACCTTTAACTCATGTTTAGACGATAAATTCTCCTTGACTGTCTCTAGTATAGAGGCATTGTAGCTCTTGTCGTTTGGATGTGTGTAGATAATTAAGGTTTTCATTGTTTAGCTCCTTTAACGTAGATGTCTAACATAGTACTAACAGTCTCTTCAATAGTGTTACTATTGAAATTATCACCAATAGGACTCCTTACCAAAACAGCTAATCCAGTAATAAAACTCCAGATATGAACTAATATTTCTGTCTCACTACCAGAAATGTTCATTTCACTCTTTAGCTTCAAAACCACACTCTTAAAGTGCTCAAATCCTGGTAAATGGGCATTAACAGAGATACTGTCCTGGGTTAGTTCCATATAATTGAAAGGAAACTTAATAAATAAGGCCTCAAAACTGTTTGTTTCTTTTTGAGCAAATTCCACAAAATTACACCCCATTAATACTAATTGATCCCTTACATCAAGAGAAGAGTCTATTCCTTGTGTCAGATACTTCAAAAAGATCTCAGATAAACGCTCTAAAACTACCTGAAGATATACACCCTTATTTTCAAAGTGCTTATAGGGTGCTCCATGGGTGATCCCGCATCTTTGAGCCACCGTTCGGATAGATAGTTGATTGATCCCTCTTATTCTTATCTCCTCAATTCCAGTTGTGATTAACTTTTCCTTCAATTCAGCAGTATTACGTTTCATTTTGACTCCTATTTGCATATAAGTAGACAGCGATTACTTTTTATTAAAAGTATACACCGTCTACTTTTAATTGTCAAAAAAACTAGCCTTCAAATAAGACTAGTTTCTGTAAGCAATAACGCTATTCTAATTATACTTTTGTCACAACAACGTAACGATTAGGATCGTCCCCTTCCGAGTGACTTTCAACCCCTTCAATTTGAGAAAGTGCCTTATGGATAATTTTTCGTTCGCTATTCGTCATTGGATCCATAACATACTCTCGGCCTGTTTCTTTTACCTTAGCTGCCGTTTTTTCTGCTAAATCAATCAAAGTCTCTGTGCGTTGCTCCAAATAATCACGAACATTAAGAACAACACTAAAGCGTTTAGAATGACGATCGTGCAAATAATTTTGCGCTAAAAGTTGTAAAGACTTGAGAACCTTGCCATGATAACCGATAACACGACCAGGCTGGTCTGTTTCAATCTGAATGATAATATTGCGACGATTGTGACTAACCTCTAGGCTAGCATCAACATCCATTTCATAGATAATTTTTTCGAGATAAGATAAAACATCATCTGCAGCAGCTTGAATATCTTCTAAATTATTTTCAGAAGAATCATCTGAACTAAACTCAGATGCCACAAAATCACTGAAATCTCCTTCTGGAGTTTCCAGAGTCTGAACTTGAGCAACTGGTTCTAGTTGAGGTTCAAGCGAACTTGCCATAAATTCTGTAGCATCCTCTTCTGATGACTCACGTTTAACAGATAGAGGAATAATTGTTGCCTTTGGTTGCTCCTGTTTCTTATCTGGCAACTCTTCACCAAGGGGCTCTGTAGACACTGGTTGCTTTAAGTTTTCTTGTGCAATTTCCTTATTATCTGAAACCGTAACGAGTTTTGTCACTTTATTGAAAGCAATCGTTTCGTCTTTTGGACTTGCGACAGAATCGTCGAATTGTTTTATAGCATCAGGAGCCACTTTAACGGTGTTTTGATCTGCTTCATGAGCTATCTTTTCATTTATTGGTTCAACGCTAACTCGAGCTGGTTTCTTCCCGAACCCTAGAAAACCTTTTTTCTCACGAGAAATCACCTTAATATGAGCCCTCATACGGGGTAAATTAAGATCTTTCAAACCTTTTTCAATAGCTTGTTCGACTGTTCGTCCAGAATAGACAACCATAATAAGCCTCCTTATTTACGTTTATGCGCCTTTTTCTTGGCACGACGAATCTTAGCTTTACGTTCTTTTTCTTCCATTTCCAAACGATTACGTTCTTCAATGATTTTAAACGGATTATTAAAAACCAAAATCTGAATAACTTGGAAGGCGTTTGAAACTGCCCAGTAAAGTGCTACCCCTGAAGAAATCTGAGTTCCAAACCAGAAAATAAAGATTGGAAGCATGATATTCATAACAAGAAGCATTGCACTACGATCTTTAGCTGCCTTATTGGTCAACCAAGTTGAAAGGAAGGTGAAAGCAGCCGCCAAAATCGGAAGAATAAAGTAAGGGTCTTTCTGACCTAGGTCAACCCAGAGGAATGTTCCTTCTCGCAATTCTGGCACTCGCGTGAGCGCTCCATAAAGAGCCATCAAAATAGGAAATTGAATCAAAAGAGGAACAAAGCTTGCGTAAGGATTTACACCATGCTCTTTATAAAGATCTTGTTGTGCATAAGCAAGAGCTTCACGATTCTCGCGTCCAGGATACTCACTTTGCAAGCGACGTAACTCTGGCTGCAACTCTTGTAGTTCACGGCTTGACTTAATTTGGCGATTATAAAGAGGAATCATTACCGCACGAATTAAGATCGTGAAAATGATAATCCCTAATCCAATAGAACCACCAAATGAGAGCCCTTGAATAGCCTTCCCAAACATTAAAATGAGACGTTCCCAAAGGCCTGTAGAATGACTTGTAACATCACTTCGTCCACATGCGGACAAAAGCAAGAGAACTCCTGCACCTAAAATAGATAAATTAAGTTTTTTCTTCACTAAAAACTCCTTTTTAATACGATAAAGAACTGCTTGCTTCCATTCATTAAGACTATCTCAAAAATCAGGAACGATCTTAGTTTATCCTACAATGTAAAGAAGCAAAATAATTTTCTAGTCCTTATATAACTTTGCTATTTTTAAGACATGAACGAGATTGCTATAAATGTCTTGATAACTTAAGTCTTCGACACCTTTACGAGCAATAACGACAAAATCTTGATGTTCTAACTGAGATGACATGTCCATCAGTGCATGTCGTAGACGACGTTTTACCCGATTCCGAGTAACCGCATTACCAAGACGCTTACTGACCGACAAACCTACTCTAAAATGAGGCAGATCACGATTCAGACTGTAGACAACAAATTTTCGATTAGCAACACTGTGTCCCGCATCAAATAATGCTTTAAAGTCTTTCTCTTTCTTAACGCGATAAGATTTTTTCAAAATGCGACTCCAAACTCAAAATTAGTACTATTATATCATAAATAGCAAAAAAGCCCAAAACCTTATGGTTAGGGCCTTAGAGACTTATTTTTTTAGAGCTTTTTGAGCTTCTTTGATTTGCCATTTAACCTGGTCAAAACCAGTTCCACCAAGGGAATGACGACGTTCAACAGCTGTATGAGATTTAAGCGTCTCATAGATGTCCTCTTCAATTAAATCTGAAACTTCTTGATAACGTTCGAGAGGAACATCCTGAAGATAATAACCAGCTTTGGTACACTCAAGGACAAGTTTTCCAACAATCTCATGTGCTTCACGGAATGGAAGTCCTTTAGACGCAAGATAATCAGCCAACTCTGTAGCATTTGAAAAATCTTTCTCTGTTGATTCTGCCATATGCTTGTCGTTAACAGTCATTGTATTGAGCATACCTGCGAGAATATCAATAGCAACAGTAATCGTTTCTACCGTATCAAACATACCTTCTTTATCTTCTTGGAGATCTTTATTGTAGGCTAAAGGTAATGACT
Organism: Streptococcus sp. 17.1; assembly: GCF_016648655.1. NCBI lineage: Bacteria > Bacillati > Bacillota > Bacilli > Lactobacillales > Streptococcaceae > Streptococcus > Streptococcus sp. 17.1. The sequence goes on along the minus strand of NZ_JACLQM010000013.1, from coordinate 47,538 downwards.
TCATCACAGTCAATAATCCAATCAGATTGCCATAGACACGACCTGATTTCCCACGAATTAGTTCTGCCATATCTGGGTTTTTCTTTTGAGGCATAATGGAAGAGCCTGTTGAAAAAGTATCTGATAGAGTCACAAACTTAAACTCGTTAGAACACCAGTTAATGATTTCTTCACAAATACGTGTCATATGCATCATTAGAATACTTGAGTTTGACAAGAATTCGAGAATAAAGTCACGATCAGAAACAGCATCCAAAGAATTGCTATATGGCTTTGCGAAGCCCATTAAGTCAGATGTCATATTACGATCAATTGGGAAAGTTGTTCCTGCCAGTGCAGCAGCTCCGAGTGGAGAAATATCCGTATGCTTAATATTAAATTCAAAACGTTCGGCATCACGTGTAAACATGTTGTAATAAGCCATCAAGTGGTGACCAAAAGAAATCGGTTGTGCATGTTGCAAGTGGGTGTAGCCTGGCATAATTGTGTAGGTATGTTTGTCTGCTAGGTTGACTAAAGTACCACGTAAATTATCAAGCTTCTCAATAACTTCCACTAATTTAGCTTTCAGATACAAGTGCATATCCGTTGCCACTTGGTCGTTACGTGAACGTGCTGTATGAAGTTTTCCTGCTACTGGTCCAATTTTAGCTGTTAAAAGACTCTCCATATTCATATGAATATCTTCATTGGAAACATCAAATTCTAGTTTACCAGCCTTATATTCCTCAAGCAGCTCTTCCAATCCCTGTTTAATTTGTAATGCTTCCTCTTTGGTAATAATTCCTGTCTCACCGAGCATCGTAACATGGGCAATAGACCCTTTCAAATCAAACTCTGCCATCTTTTGGTCAAATGAGATTGAAGCACCAAATTCTTCTACCCATTTTTCAAGACTAGCTTCGAACCGACCGCCCCATAGTTTATGATTTTCTGCCATAGTTTTATTTTGAAGATTTCCCTACACTGAGATAATCTTCCATCCTTTCTTAATACTTATAACAAGCAACGACCTCTTTGGTCACAATAACTTAAATGAAAAAAGCTAGATAGTATTTGTCTAGCTTAATTTGTCTCTCTGGACACTTGTTTTCCTAAAACCAGATCTCAGTCGTAGTTTATTTAGGCTCGTGACGCCTCTCAGAACGCCTTAACGATAATAATATAAGTTATAAGAAAAGAGTATCAGATGTGGCTCTCTGTCCACTTTTATCTGATAAGAAGCGTTTTTCTTCTAATAGCCTACTTTTCTTATGTAATCTGTCATTAATTGTCAAATGGATGGTTAACTTGTGAATTAACCTGAGTTGGAAGACCCCAAAGCTTGATAAATCCAATCGCAGCATCCTGATCAAAGCTGTCCGCTGATGTGTAAGTAGCCAAGTTTTCATCATACAATGAATTAGCTGATTGACGTGCTACTACTTGAGCATGCCCTTTGTAAAGCTTAACTTTAGCGATACCATTAACAACTTTTTGTGTTTCCTTAATATAAGCAATGATAGCTTGTGTCGCTGGGCTAAACCACAAAGCATTGTAGATAAGGTTTGACAATTCATTTTCAAGAATTGGTTTAAAGTGAGAAACTTCACGTACCAAAGTTAAGTCCTCAATTTCTTTATGAGCTGTCAAAAGGGCGATAGCTCCTGGACATTCATAAATTTCACGAGATTTGATACCTACAAGACGGTTCTCAACGTGGTCGATACGTCCGACGCCATGCTTACCAGCAATAACATTCATTTCTTGGATAAGGTCAGCCAATTTCATTTCTTTACCGTTAAGAGCAACTGGTTTCCCTTCTTTAAAGGTTACATCGACATATTCAGCTTCATCTGGCGCAGACTCTGGTGAATTGGTAATCCCAAAAGCTTCTTCCGGAGCTTGATTCCAAGGATTTTCAAGAACACCACACTCGTTGGCACGTCCCCAAAGGTTTTGATCGACTGAGTAAGGATTATCAAGGTCTGCTGGAACTGGAACACCATTAGCCTTAGCATACTCAATTTCTTCCTCACGAGACCACTTCCATTCACGTACTGGCGCTACTACTTTAAGACTTGGGTCTAGGGCAGCAATGGCAACTTCGAAACGAACTTGGTCATTACCTTTACCAGTACAACCGTGAGCGATAGTCGTTGCTCCTGTTTTATGAGCAATCTCAACCAATTTTTTAGCAATGATTGGACGACTAAGTGCTGAAACCAAAGGATATTTTTGTTCATAGTAAGCGTGAGCTTGAAGTGCTGGAAGCACATAATCTTCAGCAAACTCATCTTTAACATCAAGCACGTATGACTCGACAGCTCCAACTGTCAAAGCTTTGTCATGGATAAACTCAAGATCTTTACCTTCACCGACATCCATACAAACGGCGATAACATCGTAATCTTTTTTAAGCCATGTAATAGCGACTGAGGTATCAAGACCTCCCGAATAGGCAAGAATAACTTTCTCTTTTGACATAATATTTTTCTCTTTTCTTATATTTTCTTGTGGTTGCTATCTCTATCAACCTTACGAGATTAATTATATTGCATATTTATTCACTTGTCAACACTTTTTTGTTATTTTTTTATATTTATTTCATTTTTATTTGTTTTTATTTATTATTTTGACCTTAGAAGTGCTTAAATCTTAATTTTTATTCAATTTTATGCAAGAGGTAATGAAAAATAAAAAACACTTTTGAAACTATACAAATAGATTCAAAAGCATCTTTAACTATTTATCTTCTAAAATGCCAAAAGGCCTGTACAAAGTACAGACCTTTTGAACAACAGCATCATCGGTAGAGAACACAACAGCAATTTTAGATAGAATGAATGAGGGAAATTATTATGTTTAAGGGACTAACTTAAACCATACATTCTTCTTGCTCTCTAACCTTGATTACATTATAGCATGCAATCCCCAAATGTATATCTTCATTTCCTAAAATGTCGAATTTCACTCACAGAATGTATTTTTTTATCCTAATCTGCACTAATCCACTTAAAAACAAAAAAACGGCTTGATTTCTCAAGCCTATTAATTTCTATAAAAAAGATATGTAATTGGACGAGCGGCCAATAAAAAATGGGGATTAGGAAAAAGTTATATAAAAGTACATTATTTATTTTCATAAAGTGTATGTAGATTTCAATAAGATTGACGATGTCTCATTTCCGAATCACATATCTTGATTATATAATAGCTTTTTTCAATTTAATTGTCTATACGATTTCATAGAATGTCGTTTTTTCATCCTGAACTGCATTTTTTTAAGATATTTTTTTATAAATCTCTAAATTTTATCACTAAAGGACATCTATTTTGTGTTTTTACAGAATTTGTTCACTCATAAGATAATCAATCACCTATGAAATAAACACATGCTTTTTTAGACTAAAAAGAACATTAGTCATCGACTAATGTTCTTTTACCTCTGACCATTTTTTAAGCAGAGCCTTCATTTTCAAACGTGAAACTGGACAAGAATCACCATTTTCAAAATAAATCATCAACTGAGTCTTATCAATACGAGATATGTTATCCAAATTAACTAAAAAGGAGCGATGACAAGAAAAGAGTTTTTTATTTACCGAAGTAATATCTCCAAGATTGGCATAAAACTCCAAACGCTCTGTTTTAGTAATCAGCATCACCTTATGAGGTGTCACAGCAGTCGCAAAATAATAAATATCTCTCATAGGGACTTGGATCCGAGACTGAGCGGTTTCAAACACAAAAATCTCATCATCATCCACATCTCCAACTTTTTGGTTCACAAAAGTCAATGTTTGTTTTAGTTGTTGTTTGAACTCTGCATTAGAAACTGTCTTATCAATGAAATCTAGTGCAGAAACCTTGTATTTAAAACTAATCGGTGCAAACTCTGAGTGAGTTGTTACAAAAATAATAACTGCATTAGCATCTTGTTGACGAATTTCTGAGGCAACTTCTAGCCCCTTCTTTCGCTCACCATCAATATCGATATCTAAAAGGAAAACCTGATGGTTGCCCTTTTCATTGATACTGGACAATAGTTTGTGAGGTTTAGAAAAAACTTCAAGTTTTCGTACGGAAAACGTGCCCTCTGAAACCAATTCTCTGATGATGTCACTAATACGTGTTTGCTGCATTAAGTCATCTTCTAAAATGTATATATTCATATTAGGGCCTCATTTCTAGTATTTGCATCATTTTATGATTCTGACTACGGACAGAGAAGGACGTGTTCGGATAACGTTCCAAAATATCTTGAACAGCATTAACACCTATACCACCCTCAGGATGAGAAAGCTGGGTACTCATCATTGAAAGTGGCACTTGCTCTTCTGCAATTGTACTTTCAATAATAAAACTCTGGCAATCCTCTTCATCAAAATAGGCCAGACTAATAAAACCTTCACTGGCTTTACGAGCACCATCAATAGCATTATCCATGAGGTGACCCAAAACAACAGCTAAATCTAAATCAGTTAGATAGTTATGAATCACTGGATCTGGAATCTCTGCATGAATATTGAGGCGATGCATCTGAGCTTCATGATATTTTGATGAAAGTAGACTATGAATACTTGGATTTTGGATATTATCCAAATCAGTGACCTGAGTTGAAAAACTATGCTGATCTCGATTGACATAAAGATCAACCAAATCTTTTTTATAAGAACGAATATCCCCTGTTCTTTCAATATCTCTCAGATTATTAAGTAGGAAATTATAGTTAGAGCGAACATGCATCAAGTCTCTATACAAACCTTCTACCCTAGTATTCTCACGCTTCAAATCATCAAGATAGTTAGCCTGCTTCATCGCTAAATCCTGCTCTATTTTCTCCTTAGCAAACTGGTTTACAGCACCAAGTACAAAGAGGAGTAAGTAGAGATATCCCATTACTAATGGCAACCTAAATCTACTCTCAAGATGTAACTCTGGAAAATAAGTATCAAATGTCGACACTAAAAAGATAACTAAATAATAAAGCAAAAGAAGCATGTTGACCAAACCCAGACGGTTCTTTTTTTCTTGTTGGGCAGCAACTTTCAAGATATCTGTAAAATCTAGACGTAAAATAAAATCTACTATTCTGACCGTCAACATGACGAAGGAAAGTGGTACCATAGACCACCAAATATTAGTGTTTAAAGTATCAACAGTTATGCCAAGTATCGGTGGAAAGAAGAAAGTAGCCAAAAAACGTCTTGCCAAATCGACTAGTACCACTGGGTAAAAACCTAGAAAAAAGCGCTCTACGGAGGTGACACTTTTATTCAATTGGTAACTAAATGTCAATGTTACAATGGCTACTAAGGGAGGTACTATGCCTATATAGCGTCCAATGAGTTGTCCCCAAATGCATAGAGCAACATCAAATAACAAATAAAGTATACGATTTTTAAGATTAGTGTTTTGTCCACCAATACGTAAGTAGATATCCCAAATAATGATAAACATCAAAATTTGAAATAGGATGTTACCCAGCATAGTTATCCCTCTCCTTTCTACGATTATAGTCCTACCGTGACAATTTGATAGGTTTTAAATAATTCTTTTTTATTTGTTAAACCGATACCGTTTGACCAGCAAAACTGGGCAAAATCACGACTAATAGCCAGACTACCATCGAGTTTCGGATCAGCTTCCTGATTGGTATTCTCAAGAATAAAGCTGAGATTACCATGCTCATTCTGTTGAATAAGGAAACCAATATCTGTCTCCGGCTCCTTGGCCCAAAGTTTTTCAGCTAAATTCATGCAACGTTCTAAAACTCTAATAAGAACTGCAATATTTAAATTGTTAGGATAAGCATCAACATTGACATCCAGCCTAACGGTGATACCTTTTTGTTCCAAAGGAATGATTTGGTTTACAATCCAACTTCTTAATACCGGATAAGGAATCTCAAACAGAGGGGCCAACTTATCATTTAAGTCCAAATTATCAAGTTTAAGATGATTCAAATGCTCATGATAAACGGATAAAACCTCTGATAATTGATTTTTAGCCAATGGGGTCTCAAGAGCTACCAAAAGACTCTCAAAATCTTTTTCAATAGGTTTTACTTTTGTAAAAAGATCCTCAATATGTTTATTATAGACTTCCAAGTTATAGACATAAGTCTCCACAGCTTCCTTACTACGTTCTCTGACAAATTTATGAGAGTAGCGATTCAAGGTTGTTACCATTAGGAGATAAACTGCCATCGCAATAAAAATTGGCCCTCCCACATCACTACCTGTTGATACCAAAAGAGTACTACAAATAATGTAGAGTGCAAAGGTCAGATCAACGGCTATCAACAGACGTTCACGACCACGTGAATAAATCAATTCCTTGACCTTATCAACATCTGAACTGGAAAGATAATTGATATAGAGAAAGAATGGGTAAATCATCACATAAGATAACAATTTAAGCAAGAAGTTTTCTTGAATCTCACCCAAGGTCATATTTGTGAACAGATTATTGAATACATAAAATGGGGTAAAAGTCGCAAATAAATCTGTAAAAAGAACCGAGAAGGCTCCAAAAAAGAGGCTTGCCCAGAGCGTCAAACGATGTTCCCGCCGTTCCTTTAAGGCCAAAGCTAAAAAGATAACAACTTGATAATAGAAGCCATCACCTTTACCAAGTGATACCACTATACCTAAGAGACTTAAACAAAATACTTTCCAGTAAGCTAATTTGCTCCTTGTTAGTTTTTTATAAATAAACCAGGTAATATGAAAACTAATAATCTGAATAATACTATTTTCAAGGGATACCATGGTCCAAAGCTGTAAGTTCATGATAATATTTCCTGTTTATACTCAAGAGACATTTTCGTCATCTTCTTCAATGAGTTCTTGACCTGCCTTTTTCAAAATATCCTGATAGGTTTGTTCAATAAGGTCAAAATCCCCACTATCAATACTTGTCTGCATACTAATGAGTATGTTTTCATAATCATGTTTAAACGAACGTACACTCTTATAGGCAGTTTCGATTTTTTCATTATAAGCTTCCAGACTCCTCAAGTGCTCCTCTTGTTCTCTGAGAATTTTGCTATCTCGTACGTCTTTACCGTAGGAAACAAAACGAACAAGAATATACATGTGTATAAGGAAACCAACCCAAATATAAATTTGAGGGTAACCTGGGAGGTAGGTCTGACTCAGAAGCAAGGAGAATATCTCCTGTTTAAAGAGGATAAGCAGATAACTGATAATTAAAATAAGATCAACTTGCAAGAGCATGCTCTTATATTTATCCTGCAAGTCCTGATAGGGTTCCTGGAAGAAGCTATCTAAACCGAACATTTTTTGCAAACCTAGAAAGAAGGGAAGAACAACACTATCTACAGCTAGGATTCCTAAATGGTTTGGAACCAACTCGACCGGCTTATTAAAGAAAACTCGGAAAAGATAAAAACTAAAGAAACTTGTAATCAAAGTCCAAAAGACAGGGGCAAAGAAAGCATAAAAATACTTTTCTTCTCGTAGAGCCTGAGGTTTTTCAAGAAAAATAAAGACTAGGAGATAAATTGCATCTGGAATATCAATTTGCCATAGCACCTTGGCTAACCACTTAACGGCAGTTACTACGATTACATAAGGAATGTAACGGTAAGTAAAAACATCTAGATAAGCCATTCTAGCTAAAATCACAAGATGTGAAACGACAACAACCAAAGCAATAAGGCCATCAATCGCAAGTTGCATATGCTTTTCCCCTTTCTATTTCCCTTATCCTATTCCCCACAAATAGTATCTTTGATTTATCAATTATCCTGAAAAGAGAGGACCTGTGTAAAATGATGGTCACAACTACGAGTCTCAAGATTTACTTTTGGATAGCGATTAAGTATATCTGCGACCTTAGACAAACCAAGCCCTCGGCCTTCACCTTTGCTAGAAACCCCTTCATCAAAAATCCTTGACACAGGAATACGTTCTTCTCTGGTTGTATTGTCAATAACCAAGATAAGATAACCTTGATTTTTAAAGAAAGATATAGTTAAAGTAGGATCTTCAGAATCCACCGCCGACTCAATAGCATTATTTAAGAAGACAGAAGAAATCACAACCAAATCTAAGGCCTCTATCTGAGTTGACGATATGACATCTGGCAACTCCAAGTTAACCTTAATTCCTAAGTTCTCTGCCTCAAGCACTTTAGCAGAAAAGAGACTCTTGAGAGATGTGATTTCTAAGTTGATCAAACGTGATAATTCATAATTTGATAACGTTAAGCTATTACCAGATTTCTCTAAAAGTTCTGCATACTCTTGTTTCAAAGCAGGTAAGTCTCGACGTTGGATACTAACCTCCATTGTTTTAAGCCCTTCGAGATAATCCTTCTTCACCTGAGAAATATCATTATAGAGTTTTTCTAAACGGTGGCTATATTCTTCTAAACTTTCCTCGTGTCTAGCCATTTCTTCAGCCAACTGATCCTTCACTCTTCTCTTAGAATAAATATTAAGCTGAGCAAAGAGCAAAATAAAGAGGATGGAGTAGACAACCGTAATACTGCCTGCTAAATAAATAAAGAGGCCTGTGTAAGGAAAGATGTTACTAGCATAGAAAATAATTAAAGATAAAATAATATAAGCCAGAGTCACCCCAACCAATAAGCGTTGTCTAACTTGGTAAGTATGGTTATTTCCCATAACATTGAGAGCACCAAAGTCAATAAAGAACACTTTGACAATCAGATGAAAAATTGGGTAAATCAAGAGATAAGACAAAGCAATGAGTACTGGGGTGTCTTTGACCTGTAAATAATTAATTTGAAAAATCCATGGGAAAAAATAAAGTTGAAGCAGTTTCGAGGTGACTTCAACAAAAACCCACGGCAAAAAGGTGAAAAGAAAAGAATTCTTTTCACTACTTGATATTTTATTTAAGAAAAGATAGCAGAACAAAAGTGCTAAGAGCGACCCTGTAATGCCTCCAACAAATAGAGAGAGCAAGAGACTCCCTGCGATAAACCAGCATTTACTCTTCCAAGTTTTGAGCAAACCTGACATATCGTGACTAACAATTAAAATAGCCAATAGACGTAGAACCGTAAATAAAACGATCATCTCTAGACTCCCCCCCTTCCTTTCAAAAATCAACCTACTTTATTGTAACATAAATATATAATTTAGCGTCACTCCTATTAGAAAAAGCTAAAAATATAAAGCTATTTTTTCCTGATTAAGAACAATCTAACATCAGACGATTCCACATGTCCCCTACTTTTCATAAACATAAAAAAGAGCTTAGAAAAACTAAGCTCTTTAACTGACTCATTACCTCTTTTTATGGGTACATGCCAATAACGTAGTAGAAATACCAACCAAATCTTCTCATAATGCTCACTCCTCCCTAATTTTTATTACCAATCTATTATAAAACTAATTTAAACTTTTGAAAATGATGATATGGTTACGAAATATCATCATTATATTACAAATGTAGGCTTAGCAATTATCATATAATCATTGACATATCGCTTATGTGCATTCGAAAACCCAACAATTGTTGGGTTTGTTTTTATAGTGTTGCAAGAACTTGATCAATATGTTTGATTGATTTTTCACGTCCGAGCAAGAAAATAGTATCTGGCAATTCTGGACCGTGCATTTCTCCTGAAACAGCAATACGGATTGGCATGAAGAGATTTTTCCCTTTGATTCCTGTTTCTTTTTGAACAGCCTTAATTTGTGGGAAAATGTTTTCAACAACAAACTCATCATCAGACATAGCTTCGAGTTTGGCTTTAAAGGCTTTAAGTACTGTTGGTACTGTTTCACCAGCCATAACCTCTTTTTCAGCCTCTGTCAATTCTGGGAAATCTTCAAAGAAGAGATCTGTAAGAGGGACAATTTCTTCTGCTGCTGTCATTTGTGGTTTGTAGAGTTCCACTAATTTTTCAGCTTTATCTGTCAAACGACCAGCTTCTTCCAAGAAAGGTTTGCAAAGAGCAAAGACCTTATCGAAATCTGCATTCTTAATGTAGTCGTTACTCATCCAGTCCAATTTCTTCTGGTCAAAGGCCGCTGGTGACTTGCTTAGACGGTTTTCATCAAAAAGTTTAATGAGTTCTTCACGAGAAAAGATTTCGTCTTCACCGCCAGGATTCCAACCAAGAAGAGCAATGAAATTAAAGACTGCTTCTGGAAGGTAACCTTTTTTACGGTAATCTTCGATAAATTGAAGGGTGTTAGTGTCACGTTTAGACAACTTCTTACCAGTTTCAGAATTGATGATAAGGGTCATGTGTCCAAACTCAGGTGCTTCCCAACCAAGAGCTTCATAAACCATGAGTTGTTTTGGTGTATTGACAATATGGTCATCTCCACGGATAACGTGTGAAATTTGCATATCATGGTCATCAACAACTACCGCAAAGTTGTAAGTTGGGTATCCATCTTTCTTCTGGATAACCCAATCACCACCGATATTACCACCTTCAAATTCGATATCTCCCTTAACGATATCATGCCATTTATAAATCCCTGACTCATTAACCGCCAAACGAACTGTAGGTACAATACCTGCCGCTTCACGTTCTGCGATGTAGGCAGCTTTTTCTTCTTCAGTCATGCCAAGGAACTCGTTAATGTAACGAGGAGTTTCACCAGCTGCTTCTTGACGTTCACGCTCTGCAGCTAACTCTTCTTCAGTTACGTATGACTTATAGGCTTTACCTTCTGCCAAAAGTTGATCAATATATTTTTGGTAAAGCGGTAAACGTTCTGATTGACGATAGTTTTCGTGTGTTTCAGGACTTTCATCCCAGTCAATTCCCAACCAACGCAAGTTATCAAGCTGTGAATGCTCACCATCTTCAACGTGACGTTTACGGTCAGTATCTTCAATACGGATAATAAATGTACCGCCATGATGACGTGCATAAAGGTAGTTAAACAATGCTGTACGAGCATTACCAATGTGTAGAAGCCCTGTTGGACTTGGTGCGTAACGAACGCGGATATCTTTAGCCAAGATAAATCTCCTTTTTTTGTTTCATTCTTCAGTCTTTGGATACCTATTGAGCCTAAAGTCCCTTCCTTAGGACTAACCTTAAGATGATAAGTACCAGTAGGCAACTCTATCCCCCAAACTTTCCAAATAAAAATCTAGAAGCGAGTACCAATCTTTCTTATTATATCACAATCTAGGGGTGGTTCGAGAAATTTTGTTAAAAAAACGACTACCTAAAGGTAGACGTTTTCGATAGATTACTTAACGTGTTTGGCAAGATCTTTTTGAGCTTTGTCATTAGATTTTGCTTTTTCTTTAAGCCAATCTTTATAAGCTGAATCGTATTGTTTCTTAGTCACAATATCATCTTGAGATTTAAGATACTTGAAGTAGTATGTAGAACCTTTATCACCGGCTTGAGCATAAGCTCCTGAGAATGGCTTAATACGAGAAATTACAGCGGCTGCACCGTTATAAGTAGTCGTTGGGATATAAAGTGCACTATCCGTCAACCATGCCTGAGCTTTTGCATATTTTTCATAACGAGCCGTCAAGTCTGTTGTTTCCTTAGAAGCATCATCAACCAATTGGTCATATTCTTTAAGACCTACTTTTTCAACCGCTTGACTATTTGGATTGTCATAACCCATGAAAGATTTAGTATTTTCACCATTTGTAGTCTTCAAGACATCAAGATAAGTTGATGGATCAAGGTAGTCAGGCTCCCAAGCCACACCTACTGACAAGTCCCAATCCTCTGCCGCTGCATTTGAAGCAGAGTAGGTAATGTTATAGAAATCATCAGTTGACAATTGATGAAGATCAAGTACAACATTATCTTTTCCAAGAGCTGATTCAATAGATTGTTTAAGTGACTGCACTTGGTTCACAAAGATTTTATTTGACTGATTGACAGGAACATCCAAATGGATTGGGAACTGAACCCCTTCTGCTTGAAGAGCTTCTTTGGCTTTAGCAAATTCAGCCTTAGCTTTTTCTGGATTATAAAGACCATCTTGACTATCTGCAAGATTCACACCAGACCACTCATCACCATAAGCTGGAAGTTGATCCATCACCATTGTTCCGAAGTCCTTACCATCTGCTTGAACAAAGTCTGGTTTAACAAAGATATTACGAACGGCAGTGCTTCCACCTTCCTTACCGTTAAGTTGTGCGGCGTAATTTGTACGGTCAATGGCAAAACCTAATGCTTGACGGAAATCTTTGTTAAGAAGAGCTGTCTTAGTTGATGTCTTTTGTTGATCATTTTCTTTAGATGTATGGTCATAAGTTTGACGATCGATATTAATACCGACACCTTCTACAGCTGCTCCAGGTTGTGTATAGAAAATATTGTCTTTGTACTGTTTTTCAACTTTAGAATAGTTTGAGCTAGTTGGGTATAGACGAGCTAAGTTATAGACTCCATCAGTGAAGTTACGTTCCAAGGATTCTTGGTCTGTACCATCATCGTAAGTCAATTTAACTGTATCAAAATAGACATTATCCTTATCCCAATAGTTTTCATTCTTGGTGAACTCAATAGAAGATTTCGTTGTCAAAGATTTAAGAAGATATGGACCGTTATAAAGAATAGATGTTGGGTCTGTTGACTTACCAAAGTCTTTACCTTTAGATTTCAAGAAATCTTCATTAACAGGCCAAGTAACAGAGTAGGTCAATTTTGAATTCCAGTAAGGTTCTGGTTGGCTAAGCGTATATTGCAAAGTGTAATCATCAACTGCTTTGATACCAACATTTGAGAAGTCCTTGTTGGCACCTGAAAGGTAATCATTCAAGCCCTTAACTGAGTTTTGTAGCAAATAAATCGCTTCAGAATTAGTATCAGCAGCATGCTTAAGACCTGTTACAAAGTCTTTAGCTGTTACATTGGCATATTCTTCACCGTCTGAAGTGTACCATTTGACACCCTTACGAATCTTGTAAGTATATGTCAAACCATCTTGAGAAACAGACCAGTTTTCAGCGACAGAAGGTTTTAGATTCCCATATTGGTCATTTTCAAACAAACCATCAACACCGTTACTAACGGCTGTCGTCATGTTTTTCTTATTTGTAGAAACATAGTCTAGGGTTGCAGGATCGCCACCGTAAACATAATTATAAGTCTTACCAGACGTCTTACTTGATGACGAGCAAGCCGTTAAAACACCTACAGATAACAGGCCTACGGTTGCTAGTAAAAATACCTTACTCTTTTTCATTCATTGCCTCCTTAATTCGCAACGTAAAAAGTTCAAAATCAATAATTATGTGTATACGCTTAAATTATACCATAAATTCGAAAAAGCAGCACTACTTTCTGAATATTTTTTATTTTCTACTCAAATTTCGTGTCTAGAGTAAGAAAAAAACCTATCCGAAGATAGGTTTTTTACTACTCTTACAATGAGTTAGGATCAACTTTGATACCAGCACCTTGTGTAGTAGTGATTGAAAGGTTTGTGATGTAAGTACCTTTCGCTGTAGCTGGTTTAGCTTTTTGGATTGCATCGTTAAATGCTTTGAAGTTTTCAACCAATTTTTCAGTTTCGAATGAAACTTTACCGATGATAGCTTGTACGTTACCTGCTTTATCAGCACGGTAAGTGATTTTACCACCTTTAGACTCTTCAACTGCTTTAGCAACGTCCATAGTTACTGTACCAGTTTTAGGGTTTGGCATCAAGTTACGTGGTCCAAGGACACGTCCAAGACGACCAACGATTGCCATCATATCTGGTGTTGCAACAACAACGTCAAAGTCAAGCCATCCACCGTTGATTTTAGCAACGAGTTCGTCTTCACCAACGAAGTCAGCACCTGCTGCTTTAGCTTCTTCAGCTTTAGCACCACGAGCAAATACAAGAACGCGTTGAGTTTTACCAGTACCGTTTGGCAATACCATTGCTCCACGGATTTGTTGGTCAGCTTTCTTAACGTCGATGTTAAGGTTGTATGATACTTCAACAGTAGCATCGAATTTTGCGAAGTTAGTTTCTTGTGCAAGAGCTACAGCTTCTTCTACGCTGTAAGCTTTTGTGCTGTCGATTTTCTCAAGAGCAGCACGCATTTGTTTGCTTTTTTTAGCCATGTTAATTATTTCTCCTTGTGTAATGTGGTCATAACGACTTTCATCTTCCACGTCACTCAGCGAAGTGAGACGACGTCTGTGGTTTTCTTGTTAACTGAATTAGTCAGTAACAGTGAATCCCATTGAACGTGCAGTACCTTCGATCATACGCATAGCTGATTCGATGTTTGCAGCGTTCAAGTCAGGCATTTTAGTTTCAGCAATTTCTTGTACTTGTGCACGAGTTACTGAAGCAACTTTAACTGAGTTTGGAGTACCTGAACCTTTTTCAACACCTGCAGCTTTTTTCAAAAGAACAGCAGCTGGTGGTGTTTTAGTGATGAAATCAAATGATTTATCTTCATACACAGAGATAACAACTGGGATGATCATACCAGCTTGATCAGCTGTACGAGCGTTAAACTCTTTAGTGAATCCCATGATGTTGATTCCGGCTTGACCAAGAGCTGGTCCAACTGGTGGAGCTGGAGTCGCTTTACCAGCAGGAATCTGAAGTTTTACGATGTTTTCGACTTTTTTAGCCATTTTGTAATTTCCTCCTATTGTGGTTTTGGCGGTAAGTAAGTTTTGTTACCTCCCACAAGTATGTTTTTACATACCTTATCTATTATACAGAAATTCTTTTTAGATGCAAGAATTTCTTATTAAGTTTAGGAAAAAATTTACATAAAGGACTTTTCGAGGTAAAATAGACTTATGATTCTATATAAATTCTTTGCTATAGCTTTTTTGATTTTAACACCTATCTTTGCTTTTATCATCCACCGATTCTTTAGTTTAAAATACCTCGGGCTTAATTTTGCTGACCTTACCTTCCCACTTTATTTTATTGAGGTGGTTGCTGTGTCAGCCCGTTTCTTCACCCATAGCTTTCTGCCTTACATCACTATCTTATTATCCTTGGCGGCTATAATTATCACAATTCAGATGCTAAGAAAAACACAATCTTTCAAGTTTAAACGTTTTCTTAAGTTATTCTGGCGTATCAGCTTTTTTATCACCAGTCTTTTCTATTTAGGGACTGTGATTCTCATTTTTATCGTTTCTTAAAAACTAGATTAACTCAGCATTTATATTTTATGCTGAGTTTTTTTATGTCAAACCATGAAAAAAGCAGGCAATCATGCCTGCTAAACTTTTCGGTATTAGGGATGAACTTGAGTCATTCGACCAGTATCTACATCATAAACCGCACCGGAGATGATAACATCCTCAGGGATAAGCGGTGACTGACGAAGAATAGCCATATCTTCACGAACACTCTCTTCTACATCTGTGAATGGAAGAAAATCTTGATCAGAAACATCAACACCAAGTTCTTTATTGAGATAGGCGGTAAACTCATCGTTCTTAAAGGTCTGAGCACCACAATCTGTATGGTGAAGAACTACGATTTCTCGTGTCCCCATCTGTTGTTGAGAAATGACCAAAGAACGAATCATATCTTCCGTCACACGACCACCCGCATTACGTAAAATATGAGCGTCACCTAGGGCCAACCCCAAAGCCTGAGCAACGTGAAGGCGTGAATCCATACAAGTCACAATAGCCACCTTAGTCTTTGGTTTCAAGGGAAGATGGGCTGTCCCGTGGAGGTCAACATAGGCTTTGTTGGCATTGAGAAAGTTTTCAAAATAAGACATAATAACTCACTTTCTAATGAAGAAAATAATTTGACTATCAAATTATTTACACACTATCTTATCATCTTTTTATTAACTTGTCAGCTATTGAGTTCGCAACATAAAAAAGGAGAATAAATGCTAACAAGCATCCATCCTCCTTCAATTTATATTATGAACGTTTTGGCAAGTATCTATTAAGCAAGCCTGCAAAGGTTTGAAGATTGAGACTTTGAACATAAATTTCACCTGTTCCTCTAAAGGTATTCACAACACCCTCTCCTGTCCCAATAGACTGCCAGAAACCATTTTCCAGGTGAATATTATAATCAAGTGTCTGACTCCAGGCAACGACATGAGCATTATCAATAGTCACTTCTTGATTGTTTAGCTCAATTTTTTTAATAGAGCCATAAGCATTTGCCAAGAGAGTTCCTTGGCCTTGGGTAGTCATTACAAAGAAACCACCCTGACCACCAAAAAGAGCCTTACCAACAGACTGAAGCTCCATTGTATAGTAAGCTGTGCCATCAAGTGCTAGAAAGGCACCGTCGTTTAGTCGGTACTGTTTTTCACCTAAATAAAGTGGAATCACTTGACCTGGAGAATCAGGGGCCAAGGCTATATAGCCGTTATTGGACTGCGAGACAACCTGAGTAATAAAGCTACTTTCGCCCGAAACCATTGAACGCCCAACTGCTTTTACAAAGCGACCTAAACCTGATCCACTGGCATTTAATTTGGTACTCAGTGTCACATTCGGTGTGTGATATACCATACTGCCACGCTGGATAAAGACTGTTTCACCTTGATTAAGAGATAACTCTACTAGCGGGAATTGCATATTGCTGTCTGTAAAAAATTGCATAATAAATACCTCCCTATTCTTAAGAAAAGTATAGCATCGAACAGGTACTTTTGCAAGCGCTTCCAAACACTTGTTTTGAGGCCTCTTTTTAAGAAAAGACTTTTTTGAGTACTTCTCCTACCGTCGTGACCCCAATAACCTGGATACCTTCTGGAATCTTCATGCCATGAAGCGAATTTTTAGGAGCATAAATCTTAGTAAAACCTAATTTAGCAGCCTCATTAATACGCTGTTCAATGCGAGTTACTCGGCGAATCTCTCCAGTCAACCCAATTTCTCCTATAAAAGCTTCTTGTGGATTGGTTGGAAGCTCCTTGTAACTAGAAGCAATCGCAACGGCTACAGCAAGGTCAATAGCTGGCTCGTCTAATTTGACACCACCAGCCGATTTGAGATAGGCATCTTGATTTTGGAGAAGAAGGCCACAACGTTTCTCTAAAACAGCCATAATGAGGCTGACACGGTTAAAGTCCAGTCCCGTCGTTGTCCGCTTGGCATTACCAAAGACGGTTGGTGTCACCAAGGCTTGAACTTCAGCTAAGATAGGTCTGCTACCTTCCATTGTCACAACAATGGCAGAACCTGTAGCACCGTCTAGGCGTTCCTCTAAGAAAACCTGGCTAGGATTTAGCACCTCTACCAAACCACCAGACTGCATCTCAAAAATCCCAATCTCATTGGTTGAACCAAAACGGTTTTTGACTGCTCGTAAAATACGGAAGGTATGATGACGTTCCCCCTCAAAATAGAGCACAGTATCCACCATGTGTTCCAACATACGTGGTCCAGCCAGCTGTCCCTCCTTGGTCACATGCCCAACAATAAATGTGGCAATGTTATTGGTTTTGGCAATCTGCATGAGTTCAGCAGTGACTTCACGAACCTGAGATACAGAACCTTGAACGCCAGAAATCTCTGGACTCATAATGGTCTGAATAGAGTCGATAATGAGGAAATCGGGTTTTATGGCCTCTACTTGACTGCGAACGGCTTGCATATTGGTCTCAGCATACAGATAAAATTCGTTATCAATATCGCCTAAACGTTCACTCCGCAATTTGATTTGCTCGGCAGATTCTTCTCCAGATACATAGAGGACTGTTCCCTTGTTAGCCAGTTGCGTTGACACCTGTAAGAGAAGGGTTGATTTCCCTATCCCTGGATCTCCTCCAATAAGAACCAGACTGCCCGGAACCACACCGCCACCTAAAACACGGTTAAACTCGTCCATATCAGTCTTTATGCGGGCATAATTAATTGAAGAGACTTCTTTTAATTTAGTAGGTTTAGACTTTTCACCCGTTAAACTAACACGAGCATTTTTTACCTCCTGCACCTCAACTTCTTCCTCAAAAGAGGACCAAGAAGAACAGTTGGGACAACGCCCTAGATATTTGGGTGAATTGTAGCCACATTCTCGACAAACAAAAGTTGATTTTTTCTTAGCTATGATAATTCTCCTTCTACGCTTACTCCAGCAGAGTGCCACTTATGCAATGTTTTTTGAAATTTCTTCTGGTTGGCAACTCCGACAGCGGACAAATCTACGGAAACCTGATAGTTCTCCTTGATAGCCGCCAAAACGGAAGCCTTAACACAGCCGTTGCCATCTACCCCTATAAACTCTATGCTTTTAGTACCATTTCCCTCTAAAAAATCTTTTAAATCTGGATTAGTAAAGCAAGAAGCCCGACGCTTCTCAAAGATACGAGAAGATACAAGCAGCAAGCCGGTCGCAAATTTCTTCTTTCTATCTTTTCTCTCCCAGAAAAAACGATTGAGAATATAGATAACCCGGTCGCTAGGATAGCTAGCAATTTTGTCATTTACAGCTGCAATCAGTTCTTCATGATATGCTTTTCCTACAGCAACATAATCTGACTGCATATCGATTACTAACAAATAATCTGCCACTTTGCTTCCTCTACTGTCCAGTCGATCCAAAGCCACCTGTACGAACACCATCAGCTTCGTCTCCATCTACAATCAAGAAAGGCATAAAGACACCTTGAACGATGCGTTCGCCAACTTCAAGAGTCACGGGCTGATCAGTAATATTTTTCATCTGGGCGAAGATATGACCTTCATTTCCTGGATTTCCATAGTAATCGCCGTCAATAACGCCAACTGAGTTGATCAAGACCAGGCCTTTTTTGCGAGGGTTTGACGAACGGTCATAGAGATAGAGGACCTCACCAGGTTGCATGTAAGCCTTAACACCTGTTGGGACGAGAACAATTTCCCCAGGAGCAATGACAGTGTTCTCTGCCACCTTTAAGTCATAACCTGCAGCATGAGCTGTCTCACGTTTTGGAAGCAATTCCTGATTGTTATACGTTGATACGAGTTCAAATCCACGAATTTTTGTCATTATTTTTTCCTTTCGATACATCTATTGACTAGTATTTGTATAAACTAGCCATGCTAGCTTCAGACTTTTAAATCTATCCTATTATAATCTATTCGAAATAAGATGACAAAGGTAATAGTCTAATCACTTTCTCATTAAACGAAGATTGACTTTTAACCAGGAAAACGCTAACATAGTACTAGATATAATACTTTTAAGGAGAATTGTCATGAAATTCATCGGACTTGTTGGTACGAATTCAAAACGTTCAACTAATAGACAATTATTGCAATATATTCAGAAACATTTTGCAGATAAGGCAGACATCGAACTTGTTGAAATCAAGGACCTTCCTGTCTTTAACAAACCCGCTAACAAGCAATTGCCAGAAAGTGTCCTTGAAATCGTTAAAAAAATCGATGAGGCTGATGGTGTTATTATTGGAACACCTGAGTATGACCACTCAATTCCTGCCGTTCTCATGAACGCTTTAGCTTGGGTTTCATACGGTGTTTTCCCTCTTTTGAATAAGCCAGTTATGATTACAGGGGCATCTTACGGAACACTCGGGGCTTCTCGTGCACAGTTACAACTTCGTCAAATCTTGAATGCTCCAGAAATCAAAGCTAATGTGCTTCCAGACGAATTCTTACTCTCACATTCTCTACAAGCTTTTGATAGCAATGGTAATTTAGTCGACCTTGATGTCATCAAAAAACTAGATGCTATTTTCGATGACTTCCGTCTCTACGTCAAAATTACTGGTAAACTCTCACATGCTACAGAGTTGCTACATAAAGAAGCTGAAGACTTCGACTGGGAAAGCCTATAGGACAGGAGAATAGAAACTATGAAATTTGTTGGACTCGTTGGAGCAAATTATGACCAATCATATAACCGTAAACTGCTCGAATTTATCAGAAGACATTTTAAAATAAAATTTGAACTTGAAGTTTTGGAAATTGATGAAGTTCCTATGTTTAACCAAGATGAAAAATGGGACGAAAGCTTCCAACTTCGCTTACTTAATAACAAAATTACACGCGCTGACGGTGTTATCATTGCAACACCTGAGCACAACCACACTATCTCTGCAGCACTTAAGTCAGTTTTAGAGTGGCTCTCATTCGAAGTGCACCCATTTGAAAACAAGCCTGTAATGATTGTTGGTGCTTCATACTACGACCAAGGGACTTCTCGTGCCCAAGTGCATTTGCGTAAAATCCTTGAAGCACCTGGTGTCAATGCCTATACACTTCCAGGTAATGAATTCTTGCTTGGAAAGGCTAAAGAAGCCTTTGACCTTGAGGGTAACATTACTAACGAAGGTACTATTAACTTCCTTGAACAATGCTTAGATAATTTCATCCAATATGTAGGAGTGGTTTCTAAATTGAAAAAACCAAAACCAATCGAACCTGAAGACTTGGATTGTAACAACCCAATCGCTACAACTGTTACTGAGGTCGACCCTGATGATCCTGAATGGGTAGAAAAAGTAGCTGAAATTACTGGTGCGGTATCTGGCGATACCTACGTAAAATTGGACCACGGTATTTTGACAGTTAATCAAATTGACATGTTCCTCAAGGCAATGCCGTTTGAATTGACCTATGCCGATGATAATAACCAGTTCCTCTACTACAATAACGCCCATCAAGATCCTGACACTATGTTTGCCAAACGTGTGCCACCTCAATCTGGTAGCCGTATGTCAACTGTTCACGGCTCACTTCCACCAGCTCGTATGAAAAATGTAGAATGGGTTATCGGTACACTTCGTAATGGTAACCAAGAATACGTTCGTACGATTGTTCCAGGGTCACCTGAAGGAGTTATCAATACGCATAACTATCAGGCTATGTACTATGATGATGGTTCTTATGCAGGAATCAATGAAATCGTCTTTAACTTTAAACCATGGCTTGACTGGTATCTCGAAACAACTGGTCAACGCCTTGTCGGAGGAAGCGGTCCTTTTGCACCAGCTGCAGCTAGTCATGGCGGTAGCGACGCCACATCTGGTGCATCAGATGCGGGTGGTCATGGTGGCGACGCAGCCCCAGCCGCAGATGCAACATCTGGAGCATCCTCATATTAAGACTTGGAAAAGTTGGGACAACTGTCCTGACTTTTTTTCATGGTCATCTTAGATTCATTTTCACTCGAGTTTGCGCATTTGCCATGCTCCAAGCCACACATTTTAGAGGTAAACCTATGTCTCAATTTCAAGAAAAAGTATTCGCTGCTTGTGCTAAAAAAGAAGCTCTCTTTGACGAAAGTCTGGGGCGCTATGCCTTGCGTTCTATGCTTGCAGGAGCTTATCTTACCATGTCGACTGCTGTAGGAATTATTGGTGCGGATGTTATCGCAACAGGTATTCCAGCCCTTTCTCGTTTTGTCTTTGCCTTTATCTTTGCCATCGGACTGGTCTTCGTTCTCATATTCAATGGAGAGTTGGCTACTTCAAACATGATGTTCCTGACCAGTGGTGCCTATTATGGTAAAATCAAATGGAGCAAGGTGTGTACCATCCTCCTCTACTGTACCTTCTTTAATTTTGTCGGTGCCCTTATCTTGGCCTGGTTCTTCAACCAATCCTTCTCTTTCCAACATTTGACTGACAAGAGCTTCTTAGTTACTGCTGTCTCAACCAAGCTTGGAAAAACAGATTGGATGAACTTTACAGAAGGTATTACAGCGAATATGTTCGTTAATATTGCCATCTTGGGCTACATGCTCCTCAAAGAAGAATCTGCTAAGATTTTCATTGCGCTATCAGCTATCTTCATGTTTGTATTTTTAATTAATGAACACTTGATTGCTAACTTTGCCTCTTTCATGTTGCTCGGTTTCAACGGTGTGCGTGATGCTGTGGATAATTTCACTTTGGCAAATATTCTACGTCAGTGGATAGTCGTTTTCTTCGGTAACTGGATTGGCGGAGGTATTTTCATTGGTTTGGCATACTCTTGGCTCAATAAAACTAAAACACCTCACATTGATTAGGAGACCTCATGCGTCAAAAGACATTCATCAAACAAACCAGTCTAGCTATTCTACTCTATTTTATTTGCCTAGCCCTTGCAGTTGCCATTGATTTAATCTTTTTCAAAGTCAAAAATATGTATCATACGCCTGCTTTAGCTGCTATCTTTGCAGGTTGGGTCTATTTGGGGCTTATCAGAAAAACTAAACAATTTGGAGCTATTACCTGTCTGGGTATCTTTATGTCCCTCTTCTTCTTTGCCTCTGGGCACTTTGTTCTAGCCTTTCTTCCTAGCTTTTTAGCTGGCCTTGTCGCTGATTTTCTAGCTAAGAAAGGGAACTATGAGAATAATAAACTTAATCTACTCTCCTATATGATCTTTTCTCTAGGAAACTTAGCACCCATTATCACCATGTGGCTTGCGCCCAAAGCTTATATCGCACAACTCCTGGCCAAAGGGAAAACTCAAGATTATGTAAATCAAGTTATGGTTCCCTTTACAGGCAGTCATATCTTAATCCTGATTGGAGGAACGCTCATGGCTGCCCTCATTGGAGGCTACATTGCCCAAAATTGGCTGAAAAAATAAATGGCCATCAGCCTTCCTAACAGAGAGTACAAGACAAACATGCTTTTCTTATGTTATAATGAGAAAGAATACAGTCTTTTTCTACTTTGTTAGAAAGGACCTAAAGGGAGACCTAATGATGAAAAAACAAAAAATCGCTGTCTTGGGCCCTGGTTCATGGGGAACTGCCCTTGCTCAGGTACTCAACGACAACGGACACGAGGTCCGTATTTGGGGAAACATCCCTGAACAAATTGATGAAATTAACGAGAAACACACCAACACCCGCTACTTCAAGGATGTGGTTTTGGATGAAAACATTAAAGCCTACAAGGAACTGTCTGAAGCCCTAGATAGTGTCGACGCTGTTCTCTTTGTTGTTCCAACCAAGGTTACTCGCTTAGTTGCTAAACAAGTTGCCGAACTTTTGGACCACAAAGTCGTTGTCATGCATGCTTCAAAAGGATTGGAACCCGGAACACACGAACGTCTTTCAACAATCCTTGAAGAAGAGATTCCTGAGGAACTTCGCAGTGACATTGTTGTCGTATCTGGTCCAAGCCACGCTGAAGAAACTATCGTTCGCGATATCACTTTGATTACAGCAGCATCTAAGGATCTTGAAGTGGCACGCTATGTCCAAGGCATTTTCAGTAATAACTACTTCCGCCTCTACACCAATTCAGATGTGATTGGTGTTGAAACAGCTGGTGCTCTTAAAAACATTATCGCGGTAGGTGCAGGTGCCCTCCACGGTATGGGATATGGGGACAATGCTAAGGCAGCCGTTATTACTCGTGGACTTGCAGAAATTACTCGTCTTGGTGTGAAACTCGGTGCCGATCCTTTGACTTACAGCGGTCTATCTGGGGTTGGTGACCTTATTGTTACAGGAACTTCTATCCATTCACGTAACTGGCGTGCTGGGGATGCACTCGGTCGTGGAGAAAAACTAGAAGACATTGAACGTAACATGGGAATGGTTATCGAAGGTATTTCAACCACAAAGGTTGCCTACGAAATCGCCCAAGAACTCGGTGTCTACATGCCAATTACAACAGCAATCTACAAATCTATCTATGAGGGTGCTGATATCAAGGAATCTATTCTCAATATGATGTCCAATGAATTGCGCTCTGAAAATGAATGGGATAAAAAATAAAAATCTAAGGAGTTCTCATGAAGAATCAAAAAGTTAGAAAAGCTATCATCCCCGCTGCAGGACTCGGGACACGCTTTTTACCAGCTACTAAGGCCTTGGCCAAAGAAATGTTGCCAATCGTTGACAAGCCAACCATCCAATTTATCGTTGAAGAAGCCCTCAAATCAGGTATTGAAGATATCTTGGTGGTTACTGGTAAGTCAAAACGTTCTATCGAAGACCACTTTGATTCAAACTTCGAGTTAGAATACAACTTGGAACAAAAAGGTAAGACAGACTTGTTGAAATTGGTTAATGACACCACTGCTATCAACCTCCACTTTATCCGTCAAAGCCATCCGCGTGGTCTTGGAGATGCAGTTCTTCAAGCCAAAGCATTTGTCGGAAATGAGCCATTCGTTGTCATGCTTGGTGACGACCTCATGGATATCACAAATGACAAAGCTGTACCATTAACTAAGCAACTCATTAACGATTATGAGGAAACACACGCATCAACCATTGCAGTTATGCCTGTACCTCACGAAGAAGTTTCTTCATATGGTGTCATCGCCCCTCAAGGCAAAGGCGAAAATGGACGTTATAGCGTTGAAACTTTCGTTGAAAAACCAAATCCAGAAGATGCACCAAGTGATCTTGCTATCATCGGACGTTATCTTCTAACACCTGAAATTTTCGGTATTTTGGAAACTCAAAAACCAGGTGCTGGAAACGAAGTCCAACTGACTGATGCCATCGATACACTTAACAAGACACAACGCGTCTTTGCTCGCGAATTTACTGGAAACCGTTATGATGTAGGTGACAAATTCGGATTCATGAAAACGTCTATCGATTACGCACTTAAACATCCTCAAGTTAAAGATGACCTCAAGCAATACCTCATTGACTTGGGCCACAAACTTGAAGGCAAAGCAGCTAAAAAAGACTAAAATAAAATCCATCGAACATAACATTCGATGGATTTTTCATATGACTTAAAAATAAGTGAATCCTAGAAGAATCAGCAATAGTAAAATATAGGTTAAAAGAGCTGTAGAACGCCAACCTCTACTAAATAAGCGACTTTCAACCTTGTTGGCCAAAAAGATAGCTGCAAGAGCACCTCCAACTAAACCACCGAGATGGCCTGTAATCCCAACACTAGGTGTAAAAAGGTTGAAGATTAAGTTAATAACAATCAAAGCCAAATAATTACGGCCTAACTGATTAAGCAAGGGGCTGTGACTGTAATAACCAAGAATCACAACAGCCGCAAAAAGTCCAAACAAGGATGTCGAAGCACCAGCTGCAATAACATTAGGCGTAAAAAGTAAGGTAAAGGCATTTCCCATAACACCAGCTAACAAATAAAGCCCTAGAAAACGTAGAGTCCCAAAAATCTGCTCAGCCATTTTCCCCATAAAGTAAAGAGTAAGCATATTAAATAGAAAATGCTCAACACCTATATGCACAAAAATTGGTGTTACAAGACGCCAAAGGTTCAAGGGACTGTACTGAACAAACGCACCGTACATAGCTCCCATCTTAAAAAGGCTCAAAGGCGAAGTCGCTTGAAATCCGTTTAAAAGATATTGACAGATAAAAGTCAACGTCGTAAGCCCCAACAATAGATAGGTTGCTGGGTATTTTTTCCACTCATTTACTGGCATGTGACAACCTCCTTAACAGGAATATCATAGCTGTCTGGTTGAAAATCATGTTTCTGGCAAGGATAAACCGTACTAACTGTCTCCCCTTCAAAATCAGATAAATAGCGATCATAGTAACCTGCTCCGTAACCAATGCGATAGCCTTCATCATTGAAAACTACTCCTGGCACATGAATCAAATCAATCTCTGATTTTTCCACAGCTAAATCAGACGCAGGTTCCATCAAGCCAAAAGAGGTTGCAACAAGATTATCTGGATCATAATCCACAAAAATCATTCGACCTTGTTTATATGTTTTAGGAATCAAAAGTCGTTTACCATCCTTTAAAGCCTGATTGATTAAAAGACTGGTATCATATTCATGAGGAAAAGACAAATAAGTCGCAATCACCTGAGCCTCTTTATAAGCAGGTAAGGCAATCAATTGCTCCAAAAGATGTTTATCTATCTTAGCCTTAGTCTCAGGTTCTTGTGAAGTTAATTGAGCCAAGACTGTTTTTCTAAGTTCATTTTTCATAGGTTTATCATATCAAAAAATCTACCAAAAGTCAGACTTGGTAGATTTTTTAGCTTTATCGACTCTGATTAGGCTTCTGCCTTGTGTTTAAGGAATTTTCCAATTTCAGCCACTGCAAAAGCGAGGGCATCTTCGTTTGGACTCATCTTAGGATGGTGAAGTGCATATGGCGTGTCGATTCCCAACCAGAACATGACACCAGGAACTTTACTAAGCAAATAACCAAAATCCTCTCCAGTCATAGCCGGTGGACAATCAATCAGGTTAACTTCTGGGCTAGCATCAAAGAAGGCCATCAACTCTTTGGCCAAGGCTGGATTATTTTCCACAGGAAGATAACCACCTTGTTTCAACATGATATCCACTTCCATACCAAAGCTAGCTGCTACACCTTCTGCAATCTGGCGCACGCGCTTCTGGATAAGGAGACTCATTTCCTGAGTAAGGGTACGAATAGTTCCATAAACCTCTGCAGTTTCAGCGATAACATTATTAGTAGTTCCTGCATGGAAAGAACCAAAGGTAACTACCCCACCCTGAATAGGGTCAACATTACGACTGACAATCGTTTGCACTTGAGTAATAAAGTAAGAAGCTGCTACAAGAGCATCATTGGCCTCATGTGGAAAGGCCGCATGTCCACCTTTCCCCTTGAAAGTAACGAGGACTTCACAAGTCCCAGCAAAAAGGGTACTTGTGTTAGTCGCAATATCACCTACCTTGAAATCTGGACGGACGTGGAGGCCATAGAACTCATCTGGCAACCAATCTCCAAAGGCACCATCTTCATACATAAGCATACCACCAGCTTCATTTTCTTCAGCTGGTTGGAAGAGGAAGAGCATGTTATTTTTAGGCTGTACTTGAAGCATCTGGTCCAAAAGACCAAGTGCTGTGGTCATGTGCATATCGTGTCCACAAGCATGCATACGACCTTCATGAGTAGACTTAAAGTCAAGATCTGTTTCCTCTACGATTGGGAGGCCATCAATATCTGTACGCCAACCAATGGTTTTTTCAGGAGCATGCCCGTGAAGATAGACAAGAATTCCTGTACGCCAAGAACGTTGCTCCACAAAGTCCTTCCCTTCAGTCATTTCAGCAATACGTTCTAAGAGATAGGCCTGAGTTTTAAATTCTTCCAAACCAATTTCGGGAATTTGGTGAAGGTCTCGTCTGATTTTGATTAAATCAAGTGTCATGTTTTTGTCCTTTTTATTTATATTTATTTTATAGAGAATCTAGAAATAGAGGCCTTACAGGCCTCTACTATCAATATGTTACAAGTTACGCAAAGCGTCTTCGAGTGCTGTTTTTTGTTGTGTTTTTTCATCGATTTCCTTGATGATACGAGCTGGAACACCAGCTACAACCACATTTTCAGGAACATCTTGAGTAACGATAGCTCCAGCAGCAACGACTGAACCGTTACCAACTTGAACACCTTCAATAACAACAGCATTAGCACCAACAAGAACGTTGTCACCGATACGAACTGGGTCTGCTGAAGCTGGTTCAATCACACCAGCAAGGACCGCACCCGCACCGATGTGGCTGTTTTTACCAACAGTAGCACGACCACCAAGGATTGCGCCCATATCAATCATAGTACCAGCACCAATTTCAGCACCGATGTTGATAACAGCACCCATCATAACAACAGCATTATCTTCGATAGTTACTTGGTCGCGGATAATAGCGCCTGGTTCGATACGCGCATTAAGGTGACGTTTATCAAGCAATGGAACAGCTGAGTTACGGCCATCTTGTTCCACAACATAGTCCTTGTTTTCAGTCAAATTCGCAAGAAGTGGTTCGATATCTTTCCAGTCTCCGAAAAGAACATTACCAAGCTTAGTGACAGAAGCTGGAACAGCGGTTGCCAATTTCCCTTCAAAAGTTACTTTAACATTCGTTTTCTTTTCAGCATTACCGATAAAAGCGATAATTTCTTGTGCAGACATTTTTTGTGCAGTCATGAGATTCTCCATTCACATAAAGTTAGGAATTATTATACCAAAAATTCTGATAATTGTCTTTGCTTTTGCCAAATAGAGTGTATTTTTATGTAAAATTTGTCTTTAGAGCCTCTATGTCAGTAATCACTCGATCTGGTTTGATTGGGGATTTCTCCAACTCTCGACGAGAATAAGGGAAGGTATTCAGCAAGATACCATCGATCCCAACTGCCTCAGCCACAGCAATATCAGTCGTCAGGTCATTTCCCACCATGACAGTCTCAGATGGCTTTAACCCATGATCATCCAAAACTTGCTTTAAAAATTCAGGTTGAGGCTTACAGATACCCACATCCGAAGACAGGTAAATGGCATCAAAGTAAGGTCTTAACTCCATTAAATCAATCTCAGCATTAGTAAAGGCTGCTTGAGCATTAGACAAGAGATAAAGACGACAGCCCTGCTCTTTTAGAAAGGTCAAAACCTCCTTGGTATGCGGATAAGCTAACAACTGCTTACGAGATAAGACGCGAAATACCATGGCTATCAAATTTCCCCAATCGTCCGGCTGACTAGAGTTACTAGACTGAGGCCGAGCATCTACATAAAGCTGGTTGAAAATCTGAGCTAAATCAACTTCTGGATAAGCAACTCCTTTAATCTCTATTAACTCCTTACGAGTCTGAGCCACACGCTTAGCATAAGCCTTTTTAAGAGCATCACCTTCATAAGCCGCTCCATAAGCCTGATATAGCTGGCCTAATGTATCCCATAACACAGGATACTTCTCATCAGTTAGGATATCAACCAAGGTACCATAAAAATCAAAAATGTAGTTCTTATAGGCTCTATTTTTCATCACTTTTTACCCATTGCTGAAACTTTCTTACTTATTGCTCCCATCATACACCTTTTAGGAAGACCAAACAAGCTAACTGAGATATTTTCCCATCAAAAAAATCCCAACGACTGTTAGGATTGCTTATCATCTCTAATACGGCCAATCAAGAGCTCTCCCGCAACGGTTAATTGCGTCACTGAAGTCAAGTCCAAAGTATCCTTATTGGCATGGAAAAAAAGAGGTGTCATCTCGGCAAATGTTTGAACATGCTCTGATGGCATAAACCAAGTCTTAGCAATCGTCACACGCTCTAAAAGGTCACAGGACTCTTGAAAATGTTCCAGAACATCCTGGTTCGAATAAGCCTGCACCTCCGGTAACAATTGGCGAAACTCTTTAAGATGATCCTCATGAGGAATAACTTTAAAAATCAAGCCATGATCAGACAAAAGTCGTCCAAATTCTTGATAATTAGCTGGTGAAAAAATATCTAAAATCACATCAATACTGTGTTCACGTAAAGGCAACTGAGCCAAAACTCCAACAAACCAAGCTACATTTTTCTGAGGATTTTGACGAGCCGCAAGAAGGATAGAATCCTTAGACAAATCAAAGGCCATGAAATCCTTGTCAAACTCTTGAGCCAACTGACGGCTATAATAGCCCTCACCACAAGCAACATCTAGAACGTGCGAGTGTCCAGGAAGGTCACGCAAGCGCTCTGAAATCACCTCTAGGATAGGATCGTAATAGCCTGCCGCAAGAATCTGACTCCTCTTTTCAAAAGAAGCCATATCATAGTGCTTATCTCCCTTAGTCTGTCTCAAAAAATTAACAAAGCCCTGCTTGGCGATATTAAAGGTATGCCTATTCTGACAAATCAAGCTAGACAAATCCAAATGCATTGGCGCCTGACAGATAGGACAAGCAAAAAGACTCTCTTGATCTTTAAAAACACTAAATTTGGCCATAAATCCTCCTCGACACAAAAAAAGAGCACACACCTGAAATCGCTTAGGGCTGCTGGATTCCTCCCCTGACCCGCTTCACGCACAGATGTTGCTCCGAAAAATATTATACCATAAATCGAAGTGATTGCAAGTAGAGAACTTAAGATAAGACTAGCTAGACCTATCCCCTATCCGTCCCTATTATTTCCTTCGATCAGTCTAAACTTCGATAAAGCATAAGACTTACCATGGTGACATTTATGTCACTACTTTTTTATTTCTCGACACCTTATAATAAATCCATAACTTGAGGAAAGCACCAAAAGCTAGTGACATGGCTGACTTTATTGAAAGGAGAAGTCATGTTTAACACATCTCTTAACTCGTGGTGAGAGGGTATGAGATTTAAAAACTCACCAAAAATAAAAAAAGGAGAATGACAATGATTAATAAAGAAATGAAGGCAGCTGACCTAGCCTCAGTAACAGGAGGCGGATGGAAGACTAACCTTGCCATTGGAGGGCTCTGCCTAGCTTCAGGACCTATTGGAACTATGATGTGCCTTGGAGCCTACAATGGCTACATGGACTCTGCGCGATAAAAGAAAGGACATATGAACAATGACTAAGACCATTAACAATCGTAAAAACATGACTACTCAAGAACTTGAAGCTGTATCAGGTGGAGTGGTTCCTTGGGCCGCTATTTCTGTTGGCATTGCTGCTGCAAAACTGACTTATGACCTTAGCTATGCTGCAGGTAAGTCTTTCTATAACCTCACCCACTAACTAACAGAACTCAGCTGACATCTCAAAGATTTTGAGGATGATAATTCATGAAACATACAAAAAATCAAACAAATGATACTACTGCTAATCAATCACCTAAAACGAATAACTATTTACTCGTAAAAATAGCTTTAGCTGGAATTATCGGTAGCCTACTTTTGATACTCCTAATCAACCTTATCTTTCATGTACGATTAGGAACACCAATTATTGATACTAATTTGAAGTCCGCTTTTGGTACTCTAATCCTCTTTATGCCTATTTTTCTTTTAACAAGAGAAAAAGAAAAAAAATCATAGAAAGAGTGACCTAAACTGCCTTCAGGAAAACAAAAATACTCTTCTTCCATTAAAAAGTGCAAGTCCCTTTGGACTTGCACTTTTGTTTACATATCTTGCCTTGTTTCCAATTTAGCCAATCGTTTGGCTTCTTTTTTACGTTCACGACTCTGACGGAAAAAGTCTTGCATAATCTTAGCACACTCTTCCTCCATGACACCAGTCTCTACTTCTACGCGATGGTTGAGACGCTCATCTCTTAGGATATCGTAAAGGCTACCCGCACCACCAAACTTTTGATTGCTTGCTCCATAGATAACTTTAGGAATACGAGCCAAGCCAATTGCCCCACTACACATGACACAGGGTTCGATGGTTACAAAGAGGGTACAATCTAACAAACGCCAATTGCCCACAGTCCTATTAGCCTCCTGAATAGCCATGACCTCCGCATGCATGATAGCTTGATTGAGCTCCTCACGTGCATTGTGCCCACGACCTATGACTTCGCCATCTTTAACGATGACACAGCCAATTGGAATCTCTGCTTTATCTAGAGATTTTTCGGCCTCCTTAAGAGCTTCAGACATAAAAAAGTCTTTCTCTTCTTGGGTAAAGTCAAGCATTAGTGTCACTCCCGTTCCAAGATTTGCGAGACAATATCTCACTTAGTCCTTCTATTATAGCATAAGAAAAGAAATACCGAAGACCTCCATTTTAAAGGACACAAAAAAAGCTAAGACGAATCATCCTAGCTTCAAACACATTAGTCTGGTGAGTCTTAGGAATCACACCAATGTGTTCCCCCAAGGCTAGACGAAAAGTCAACGACCGCTTAACATCCTAATTCATATGTCAGTCGGAGTGTCATAGTCAATTGTCTGTGAAATCATTATATAGGCCTAAGGCCTCACAACGATAAACAAAAATGCAACTGTCTCAAACAATTGCAAGGATAGCGTTATAGTTGTGATATTTCACACTTTCCTTCCAAACAAATAATGCCTACTATAAAAGTAACTTTTATAGCTTTTTCCTTACCCACCTATAGTTTATCATGAAACCTCTATCATTTAATTTAAAAATCGGTAATAAAACAATGATATACATTAGAAACAACTGTTAATTGTATGCATTCTTTTGAATATTTTGCTTAACATTTAAAAGGTTGATATATCAACCTTTTAGAGCTTCATGAACTATTTTTTCTAGTCTATCTACACTATTAAACACCTATCATCCTAAGTCTTATCTAATTTTACTGTTTATTAGTCTAACAAGTGTTTAATATTTTATCTCCAACAATTCTTTAAAACAAGGTATGGAACAAGATAATGATTTTTTAGAGAGGTTGCTTCAAAGATAGGAGACCTAGATAGCTAGTCAAAGGATAAACTAGAAGGGAAGTTCTTCTTCCAAGACGAGGTCAGCCAAGTCATTATCAGGATTATTTTCCCTAACAGCACGCTGAGCACGACTCTCCAGAAGTTGGAAAGAGGAACAAAGCACTTCAGTAACGTAATGGGTTTGACCATCCTTATCGTACTTACGGGTACGAAGCTCCCCATCAAGAGAAATTAAACTCCCCTTGCTAGCATAAGATACTAAGGTCTCAGCCAAACGCCCCCAGACAACCACTGTAATAAAGTCAGCCTCACGCTCACCATTTTGCGTCTTATAGCGACGATTAACCGCAACTGTAACACGTGTAAAAGACCTATCACTAGCAGTTTTTACCATTTCAGGAGTCGCTGTCAAACGTCCAATTAAAATAACTTTGTTATACATTTTTTTACCTCCACCTATCTATTCGTAAGCGGAAGTAAAAAATAGATTATTTTAAATAGCTTTACAGATTCCTTTGAGAGTATCCTTACTAATACTCCAATCTACATAACCAAATTATCCTAATATCCCTAGTAAATAGGAGACTATTACTTTTCTAGTAATACTGCTCTCTCAGATATTTTCATGACAGCAGTTGAATGATAAATTTTCTCTACTCGTTTAACTAACTCAACGTTTTTGAACCACAATTTCCCATGAAGCAGGACCGACTTGTTCAAAGCGCGTCACAGGATAATCATTATCTGCAGCCCAGTTTGGTATACTTTCCGTTGCTTGCGTACAATCGAAAGCTATCAACAACTCATCACCTGTAGCTAATTCAGCCATTTTTTTCTTCGCATCAATCAATGGGAATGGACATACCAATCCACCCGTTTCAAGTTTTATCAAAGCCATATGATATTCTCCTCTTAATTTTTGTTGGGTTTTACAAAGATAATATAGGAAGCCGTCCAAACACCTAAAATAGTCACTGGTAAAGCAATCCATCCCTTACTAGAAAAAATTGCTGTAGCTGTTAAACCATTACCAATCGTACAGCCACCAGCCCATGAAGCACCGATTCCCATAAAAATCCCCCCTAGTGTGCTCTTACCGATGGTTGACAAGTCTGGCAAGCGCCAACGAAACTCTCGAGAACCCTTTGCAGCAAGAAAGGAACCAAGAAAAATCCCCAATACAAGAAAAACACCCCAACCAAGCTGTTTACTATCTCCTGTAATAATATAACTAATTAGATGTGCTGAGGGAGTTGTAATCCCTAACCCTCCAACACGACCCGTCAACTGACTAGCAGGCCAAGCAATAAAAGCAACAAGACCTATTAGAAGTCCCGCAAAATATTTATGGTAAGTTTTCTCAAAAAGATAGTGTCTCACTCCCTTATATTTTGATGGAAGCGAAGCAATCTGACGTCTGGGCTTACGTAACTCTCGAATGACAACAAAACTTGTTATAGCTACTAAGAAAACAAGAAAATACCAAACCGGAACTCCTAATTGACCAGCTAAATCATCATTAATTACCCATCGCTTGGCTATTAATTGATTCAAAGGAACAAGAAATCCTGATTTCATAGCTGCTGCACTTGTCATATAAAAGAATAGTGCAACCCAACTACCTAGGAGACCTTCACCGGCACGATACCACGTTCCTGTGGCACATCCCCCAGCAAGAACAATTCCAATACCAAATAGATAGGAACCCACAATTGCTCCTAACACGGAAAATTCTTCATAAGGGTTTCCAATAATACCTAATTTAATCAGGGAAAGTACTCCTATACTTTCTACTGTGATTGCAATAAGAAAAGCGTAAAATAAGGTATTATTACGTGCAATATACATGTCTCGGAAACCACCAGTCAAGCAGAAACGAGTTCGTTGCAAAATGAATCCAAATATCAGACCAATGAGCCCACCAGAAAGAATAGTTGTAAGCATAAGTACCTCCTAAAGTAAATATTGATTACATTTTAAGAAAAATATTATAACTTGCATAATCTTTCTTTTTTATGATTAGCTATAAACTTTCTTTATGACAAAGAAAAAAGCGGCTTACTTACCGCTTCTTGTCTTATTTACCCTTTCCAGTGTTTGGCTGGATCAAAAGCCTCACCAACTACTGCTGAATCATCAAGTTCAATAATACCACGTTTTTGTGGAGCATTTGGAAGTGCCAACTCACG
Organism: Streptococcus sp. 17.1; assembly: GCF_016648655.1. Lineage (NCBI taxonomy): Bacteria > Bacillati > Bacillota > Bacilli > Lactobacillales > Streptococcaceae > Streptococcus > Streptococcus sp. 17.1. The sequence goes on along the minus strand of NZ_JACLQM010000013.1, from coordinate 13,419 downwards.
TGGGGCACACATCATACCATAACTATCTTCACCACGAAGTTTTCCTGGGAAGATAAGGGCACCGCTAGGCATCATAGCACCAGGAAGGGCTACGATAGTTTTAAGCCCAAGCGCTGCGTTTGGTGCTCCTGCAACGATTTGGACCTTCTTATCACCAATGTTCACTTGGCAGATGTTAAGGTGGTCACTGTCTGGATGTGCAACCATTTCATCAATTTGTCCAACCACAAAGACTGGTCCTTGTGTGTTTTCCAAACGCTCTTCAAAGCCCTCTTTAGCCAATTCCTCGTTCAAAACAGCTACATCTTGGTCTGACAAGAAAACTTGACCGTTACCTTCGATATCAATGAGGCTTGACGCTTCAAAAATATTCCAAGCAAGAGTCTTGCCTGTTTCATCAGCTGTGACACGCGCCACTTTACCTTTACGTTCTACGCTACGTTTGATGTCTTTAGTATCTTCTAAGATAACCAACAAAACGTCGCCAACTTGTTCTTTATTATATGCAAAAATCATGGATTCTCCTTCAATAATTCTTTTTCTAGATTTTAAAATCGACTGATATGCCAAGAATCGTCGTTACTACCATAGCGATAACTAATCTTGTCAATTTTCCAGTCACTCTCTGTTAATTTTAAGACAAATTGTTTGTGGTACCAAAAGTCATTCCCATAGGAAAATTCGAGAAACATCTTAGCCTTACTCTTCATAATAAACTTAACTCGACAGGGCTCTAACACAAAATCATAGGTGCCTGGAGAACCAAAAGAAGCTGAAAAACCTCTTTTATAACAGTTATCAGTCAAGTGTTTTTGAGCTAAAGGAGTCAACTTCACTTTAAATTCATCAAATAACTCCATTTCTCCAGGAATAGTTTGATGTGTTGGAAGACTATTTTCCTTTTTGTAGGTATTTATTTCTTGGTGTTTCAAGAAGATATCGCTTTCAATTTTGGAATGCTCTACTAAAACTTGGCATAATTCTTCGATGATCCTCTCATTTTTTCTGTCAGATACTTTTCTTTGGTTTCTGAAATATCAAGAGAGATATTAGGAAAGTGATTGATTTTCATCTTTTAAATCTCCGACAAAAAGGCATTGATTTCTTCTTTAGTTTTACGAGCTTTATTGACTAAGCGTCCCAATTCCTGACCTTTCTGAGTCACAACAAAACTTGGGATACCAAAAATATTCCAAGTTTGTGCCAAAGCCATATAATCATCACGATTAACACGCACAAAGGTTATATCTGGATGGAGGGCTTCGATGTCAGGCATAACGGGATAAATGAACTGGCAGTCTGGACACCAATCGGCAGTGAAAAAGAAAACCACCTTTTGATCACTTTCAACATAGCTTGCCAGTTCTTCAAGATTCTTAGGAATAATCATGCCTGCTCCTCCTCATAGGTCAAGATATCCTCTGCATAAACAAAGCTATAGGCATGTCCATCCTCTAAGACGATACCTCCTGTAAGCCCTGGATTTTCCTTATCAGTGGGATTTGTATAAAGGACTGCGATAGTCCCCAAGTGAGATAATTCTTGTCTAATATCTTGGATTAATGCAGCCTTCTTCATTTCTGCACGTGACTGTCTATACTTCTCTGCCATTGCCAAGAGACCTAAAGCTCCTACGCCTCCAGCAAACAAGGCCAATGTTTTACGTTTCATAAGAAACATTTTACCATAATTTTAGACGAATGGGGAGAGGCTACCTATCTCTTGAGAATCGTGCTAAAATAGTAGCAAGTACTACTCAAGGAGGATTTTATGACTACCCTATTTGACAAAATTAAAGAAGTAACCGAGCTCAGTGCTACTTCAGGCTTTGAAGCTCCTGTACGCGACTACCTTCGCAAAAACATCACCCCACTTGTAGATGAGGTCCAAACAGATGGTCTCGGTGGTATTTTCGGTATCAAGCATAGCCAAGCAGAAAATGCCCCTAAGGTGCTTGTGGCTGCCCACATGGATGAAGTTGGCTTTATGATTAAGGAAATCAAAGCAGACGGGACTTTCCGTGTCGTCGAACTTGGTGGTTGGAACCCACTGGTTGTCAGCTCACAACGCTTCACCCTACACACTCGTGACGGTCGTATCTATCCTGTCATCTCAGGTTCAGTGCCACCTCATTTCTTACGTGCTAGTGGCGGAGCTTCAAGTCTTCCTAGTGTTTCTGATATCGTCTTTGATGCTGGTTTTGCTAACCAAGAAGAAGCAAATGCCTACGGTGTTTTCCCAGGTGATGTCATCATTCCTGAATCAGAAACAATTCTCACAGCCAATCAAAAGAATGTCATTTCTAAAGCTTGGGATAACCGTTATGGTGTTCTCATGATTCGTGAACTCTTGGAAAACGTTAAGGATCAAGAACTCAACAATACTCTAATTGCTGGTGCCAATGTTCAAGAAGAAGTTGGTTTACGTGGTGCCCATGTCTCTACCACTAAATTTGATCCTGAAGTTTTCTTTGCAGTGGACTGTTCTCCTGCAGGTGATATCTATGGTAATCAAGGTAAGGTAGGTGATGGTACACTTATTCGTTTCTTCGATCCAGGTCACATCATGTTGCCCAATATGAAAGATTTCCTTTTGACTACAGCTGAAGAAGCTGGTATCAAATACCAATACTACTGTGCTGCGGGCGGAACAGATGCTGGTGCCGCTCACTTGCAGAATGCTGGTGTTCCATCAACAACTATCGGTGTTTGTGCCCGCTACATTCACTCGCACCAAACCCTTTATGCGATGGATGACTTCCTAGAAGCACAGGCCTTCTTACAAGCTATTGTTAAGAAATTGGATCGCTCAACAGTAGATTTAATTAAAAACTACTAAGACAAGGAGTAACCCATGATTATAGGTTTTATCGGTGTCGGAAAAATGGCGACAGCCATTATCAACGGCCTAAATACAAGCTCACATCGTATCATTATTTCAGGGTCTTCCTTGGCTCGTTCACGCCAGATTGCAGAGGAACTAGAGGTTGAAGCGGCTGCTTCCCATCAGGAATTGTTGGATAATGCTGACCTGGTCATCCTTGGTATCAAACCTCAAATGTTTGATAAGGTACTAGCCGATCTCAATTTTCATCAACCTATCATAAGTATGGCTGCTGGAGTGACCTTGGAACGCCTTGCTTCCCTCACCAGTCCAGACCTTCCTCTTATTCGTATCATGCCGAACCTTAATGCTCAGATCCTCAAAAGCACTACTGGTCTTTGCACTAATGATAAGGTATCCGAGGACCTTTTGGCAGTTGCCAAGGAAATCACAGACAGTTTTGGAACCACTGTTGAATTGGCTGAGAAAGACTTTGATACCTTTACTGCCCTAGCAGGTTCTAGCCCTGCCTACATCGCCCTCTTTATCGAGGCTCTAGCCAAGGCTGGTGTCAAAAATGGTCTAAGTAAGCAGGTCGCTCTGACCATTGCCACACAGACGGTTCTAGCTACTGCTGAAAATCTCAGTCTTGGTAGCGACAGTCCACATGATCTTATTGACAAGGTCTGTAGCCCTGGTGGGACTACTATCGCCGGTCTCATGGACCTTGAGCGTACAGGCCTCACCCATAGTGTAGTTTCAAGTATTGATACAACCATTGCTAAAGCCAAAAAACTATAAGAAAAAAGCTCGGAAGATTCCGAGCTTTATTTGATATATGGCGCTAAAAATTGTAAGAGTAACAACATTGAAACCGCAATGCTATTGTTAATGATATGGGCCATGATACAGTACTCTAACTTTTGAAACTTACGATATGCTATTCCAAGGGCAAGACCCATACCTGCATATACAATCCAAACACCGATACTATTCGGCATATGAACAAGGCCAAAAAGTAAACTACTAACAATCAAGCCAACAATAGAATATGGATTAAAGACGCGTCCCATGAGGAGCCCGCGAAAAACCAGCTCTTCCACAATCGGTGCCATAATTACCGTAAACGTTATGAGGAGGAAGGGATTCATATGGGCATTTTCTATGGCTGCCTGATTGGTGCTATTACTAACACCTTCCATCATCATGACCATAGAACCAATCCTAGTAACGATATAAATACCTAGGTAGGTCAAGCCAATCATCCCCCAGGCCTTCAGGGAAGAAAGGGCCTTAAAGCCTTCGAAAAGCCCAAGACGTTTTCCTAAGAAAAGAGCTCCTGCGCTCATAAGAAGCAAGACAAAAATTAAGAGACAGACCAGCCTTATATCTTTGACACCTAAATAGATGGTTGGAACTTGATCAATAATTAGTATTAGGAAAGCTAGTAAAAAATAAAGAAAGCGTTTGAGAATTGACCCTTTGTTCATGAGAATCCACCTCTTTTCATCATTTATTTGTATCTTTATTATAATACAACAAAACTTACTTGACAAGACAAAAAGAGAACGAGAGGTGAATTTTTCAAGATAATATAGGCTCTTATCCTATTTTAGATAGGATGAGACGAATAAGAGCAAATCCCAATACTAAGCCATAGAGCAAGACTGATAAGACTGTAACATATGGCAACTGAATATTGACAAAGGCATATAGAGCAATCAAAGCAAAGATAAGCAAAAACTCTAAAATCAGAGTTGCAACTGCTGTCGCCATTAAAATCTGTTTATTTCGCTCATCATAGGCAGCAATATACATCTGGTGAAGACGTTTAGTATGAGTAAGCGTCGCAAAATAATAGATTGACAAGACATAAACCCCAATGGTAAGTCCTAAAACTAAGCCTAGAGCATAATCACTAAGACTGTTAGAGCGAATAATAAACAATCCCAAAACACCCAAAGACAAAAGAGAACAGGCTACTCGTGTAATGTATTTCTTAAACTCATCCTCTGTTTTTCTCTTTCCTACTAACATTTTTATTAACATATCTTAACACTCCCTTTATTATCCTTTATAAGAGCAATATAACTTTTTTCACTGACAACTTTAAACACTTATTCACCTTAAACGAAAAGACTGAGTAGTACACTTATGCTATTGTTTAAGATATGAACACCCATACTGTACTCGATACGCTTAGTCTTATAATATGTTATCGCAAGACCAGCTGACATAATACCATAGATGACAATTGTCTGAAGCGTAAATGCTGAGTGACCAGCCATAAAGAGAAGACTGGAAATAACAAGACCCGTCTTAAAGTATTTTCCAAAGAGCACCTTGGCTAAGAGTCCCCTAAAAATGATTTCTTCCATAATCGGAATAATAAAACCGGCGACTACTAGGTGAAGATAGAATGGTACGTGGGCAAAGATATCATTTAAAGCATCTTGATTTTCCATAGTCGCATTGTGTGTTAACTGACCAATAAAATACCCTAGAAGATCACCTAGGAAAAAGATGACGAGATTAAGAGAAGCAATCGCAACGAGACGTCTCCAATTAATCTCTTTAAGCGATAAAAGTTTAAATCTATAAGCAATCACGATAAAAATAGTCAAACTCCCTAATGCCCAAATACCGTAACCTATTTGCTCCACAAGTGAAAACTTACCATCCTGAGTAAGTAGCGGGAAAGCACCTAATAGTGTTAAATCTAAGATTAGTAGAGTGAGCGCTAAAACAATAACACCAATTTTCTTCATGACTTGTTTAAACATATCTTTTCTCCTTAATCTTCCTCAAAAATAAAGACTTCTTCAATAGTCTTTCCAAAATATCTAGCAATTTTAAAAGCTAGTTCCAACGACGCATTATAGCGACCTTTTTCGAGTGAAATGATGGTCTGTCTCGTGACCCCCATTTCATCTGCTAACTCTGCCTGACTAATCTTATTAGCCTTGCGAAGTTCCTGAATTTTTGTTTCCATGTGGTACCTCAACCTTATCGTTTATTCTCAAATAGTTAAACTCCTTACTTTTCTTTGTTAAGTTAACTTTACATTTATAGTATAGTCTACTTTACATATTTTGTAAAGCCTCTTTTACATTTTTTGTAAAGTTTTCTTTACTTATAGAATTACACATAAATAGAAATAGTCGAATGATTCTGTCAGAGCATTCAAAAAAGCTGGCCAATCACTCAGCCAACTTTTCTGGTCTTATCAAATTTTTGATAACTTATTTAGTTTTAAGGCGCTCAACATCACGCGCAATCACCAACTCTTCATCCGTTGGGATAACAAATACTTTAACAGCTGACTCTGCTGTTGTAATGTCGCCTACATGTCCAAAGACATTCTTTTCAGGATCCACTTCAATACCAAACCAAGTGAGACCATCCAAGACTGAAGCACGAACTTCTGCAGAGTTTTCACCAATACCTGCTGTAAAGACGATAGCATCCGCTCCGTTCAACACACCGAAGTATTGAGCAATGTATTTACGCAAACGATCCACATAAAGATTATAGGCTAACACACATTTTTCATCGCCAGCATTCTTACCAGCAATGATATCACGCATATCACTTGATTTTTCAGAAATACCAAGGAGACCTGATTCCTTATTAAAGACGTGACGGATACGCTCAGCATCTGCCATTTCAGGCTCACGGTCGATAACAAATGGAATAATCGCAGGGTCAAGATCCCCAGTACGTGTTCCCATCATAACGCCACCAAGTGGTGTCAACCCCATTGACGTGTCTACTGATTTACCACCATCAACGGCAGTAATTGAAACACCATTTCCCACATGGGCTGTGATAATCTTAGTTTCTTCAATTGGCTTACCTAACAACTTAGCTGCTTCTTGAGAAACATATTGGTGGCTAGTTCCGTGTGCTCCATACTTACGGACTTGGTAGTCTGTATAGTAACGATTAGGCACTGGATAACGGTAGGCCACTTCCGGCATAGACGTATGGAAGGCTGTATCAAAAACAGCAACACTCGTAATATCTGGGAGGAGCTCCTTAAAGGCCCGAATCCCTGAAGCTGCACCTGGATTGTGCAAAGGTGCTAAGGCTGACAATTCTTCAATCTTAGCCAAGGCATCTTCATCCACCAAGCTTGATTCTTTGAAATATTCTCCACCAGCAACCACACGGTGACCAACACCTATAATTTCATCATAACTCTTGATAATATCAAAACGAATCAAATCATCAAGCAAGATTTTTACTGCCTGAACATGGTCAGCAATATCTAGGGTTTGCGATTCTGAACGGTCATCAAATTTTACTGTTGAAACAGAATCTTTCAAGCCGATACGTTCAATCAAACCCTTAGCAAGAACAACTTCATCTGGCATCTCATATAGTTGCCATTTCAAGCTTGAGCTTCCTGCATTAATTGCTATTGTTTTTGTCATAAGCCACCTCTTTGTAAAACGCTTTCAATAATATAGTCCTATTCTAACATGTTTTGCTAGAAAATGGAATTATCTGATTTCCATTTTTGGAAATTATCTGTGAAATCCTTGAGGATCTCTGGGTTTTGCAAATCGCTAAGTGGATAAACGAAGGTCTCTGGAGCATTTTCAGTTTGTTTTTTAAGCACGAAGATAGACTTCATGTTATGTTTATTGCCAAAAGCTGCTTCTGGAAGAGTGATAACGGCAATAATATCAGCATATCCTGATAGCCATTTCTTAAGCAAGTCACTTTGTGGGCTTGTCAAAAGATTAGTTGGTGCCAAAAGAATAGCAATACCATCTTTCTTCAGGTACTTGAGTGATTGCTCCATGAGAAGGTGATGGGCATAGGTGTGTTCACCAGTTGCTGCAACCTTGAAACGACTCGCAATCTCATCATTTGGGTAATATCCAACAGGTAGGTCACTGATAATAACATCACTCTCTTTGAGAATGTGTGGTCGAACAGCATCTTCTTGGATGTAAACTGCACTTGAATTCACCACATCAGCAATACTAGCTGACAAATCGATAAGGAGATCGTCAACTTCCATTCCCATATAATTAAGGGTTTTCTGACTATTATTTAGAAGGGTTTCAGCTAAGTTTCCTGTCCCTGAACCAATCTCTAAAATATCTAATTGGTCGTCCTTGGTCAAACCTTCGAGTAGGTAAAGAATGATAAATCCAATAGCATCTGGTGTAAATTGGTGATTGGCTTGTAAAGCTTCCAATTGCCCTAGTTTGATAAACAAGAACTGAAAAGCACGACGCCACTCCTCTTTACTTAGATCAAGAGCACGTAATTTCTCGTTGTTTTTGATGATGACTTCATTAGCTACCTCAGCCCCCAAATAATAGGAATTTTGCTCAATAAGTGCATCGTAAGCATGGGTTCCAAGATCATTTTCAATGGTTTGGACATTTTCTAACAACAGCTCAAAAGCTGTCTCAATTGCTTCAAAATTCATGATTTCCTCCGTCCTTCTATCATATCAAAAAGGGAAGAGAATTTCTATTTCTTCTCCTGCTTCTTCACATAACGATAGGTCTTGATTTGGCCTTTACTGGCAACTCTAACAATCACTTGTTTATCCTTAACCTCGTAGGTCGTAGTTCCCTGAGAAAAACTAAAAGCACCAGCTTCCTTGTCCGCCAAGTCCATGGTTATTTCTGCCATGAGACGACTTTGACTGGAAGTCATTTGCGCTTGGTTTTGTCTAGAGCTAGCAACCACCCGCTCCAGATAAACATGAAGAAGAAGTGTGAAAATGCCAGCCATAAAAAGAGCGTAGAGGAGAACGCCTCCCCTAACCTGTTTTTTCAAAAGCATAAACAAAACTCCTTTGTAGCCCGTTTTTTAGAGTCACTTGGATGGTGACTATCTGGTTATTTTGACTAATCGTACTAGATTTTACATTGAAAAGCATTGGTTGGTAGCCTCGACCGTCAGCATTTGTTTTTCGAAAATCAGTCGCACTTGAGAGTCCAAAAGCCAGGTCTTGATTATCTTGCTTGACATAGAGTTTGTTCCCCTCTACCTTTACCAACTGACAACCTTCTAATTCTGCCTCCATTTGTTGGACAAATAGAAGCCAGTCTTGGTTTTCTTGTTGCTTGACCTGCTTAACATTGCTCACCAATACTGTAGTCAGACCTTGATAAACTTGGACTGAACCAGCAATCACCAACAAGGCCACTAGACATTCCAAGAGGGTAAAGGCGCGAACCTTACTATTTAGAGACATGAATAATCTCCTTTCCCGATTCATAAACCGCGATACCTTGCTTGCTACGTTTTACTGTCACTGTGATACCATTTAAGGTCAACTGATCCTGTTTGGTCTGAACAGCCATGGTTGCCACACTCAAGACCTCTTGTTGATGGAGATTCTCAGCCATTAGTCTACGATTGGTATTGATCTGATTCAAGATAAGACCACTGACAAGTACTAAAACAGCCATTGCTACCAGGCTTTCGACAAGAATATAGCCTCTAAGAAACCGTCTTTTTATATTTACCACTGCCCAAGTTAAGCTGATAGGTCACCACCTCCTTATCACTTGAAAAACGAATCTTGGTGAGGCTTGAGTTACCTCCTTTGGCATCAAACACTAGCGTCTGCCCCTTATCAAGATGAATACTTTTAGGAATCACCAGACTGGATTTTCCGTTACTGATTTTATCCTTGGCCAACTGCAATTCAACATTGGCGCCTTCCGCCGCTGCCAAGCGCTGACTATCTCGGTATAGGTACTCAAAGCGCAGATAAAAAAGGTTAGTTTCAACCTGTTGAAAAATACCTGTCACTGAGCCTGACAAACTCAGAGTGAGGAAGGCAACCACTGCTAGTGTCACCAGACTCTCCAACAAGGTGAAGGCTCTAATTGGCCACTGAGCGGCTTTCGCCACCATGTTTCGCATAGTAATCATTGTATGAATCTGCCTGTTTTTGCGTGATTTGACCTTCTGAAACAAGAGCTGCTAAGCTAGCTGTCTTGTTATTCTTCATTTCATAAAGTTCTGCTTGAGAATCCACGACCTTGACCACAGCCGCATTTCCAGTCTCTTTAACAGAATCCTTCTGCTTACTCAAGTTAGGAACAAAAAGCAAGAGGAGAATACTGATAATGAGAAGCACGACTAGCATTTCAATTAGCGTAAAAGCTCGTAGTTTAACGGCATTCAATTTTTTTAACATCATTTTCATGACATCATTCCTTCCATATTTTGATACATTGGTAATAGCATGGCTGCATAGATCATTACAATCACGACAGCAACAATAACAAAAATGAGGGGTTGCACAAAGGTTGTTGCCTTATTAAGACGGTTAAAGAAAGCCTGCCAAACCTCTTCAGCATAGACTTCTAACTCATAGCCCAACCTAGCATTGGCCTCTCCATAAGCAATAATCAAGGATAGTTCCTTAGTGAAAAAAGGGTGAGTAGCAATACGGTCAGGAAAACTCTGTCCTAGCATCAAGGCCTCTTCTAAATCAGCCCCCAGCTCACGAAAGAGATTAGACTTTTGCTCTTGCATAAGAGAAACCAAGTCTAACAGGTCAATGCCTTGTCCTAAGAGATTTCCCCATTCCCTAGCATAATAGGCGGTCGTATATAGCCTGACAGTTTGGCCTATGAAAGGGATTTTTGCCATTCGTCGGTAAAAGACAAGGGCTGGCTGGTGTTTGACCCATAGATAAAGAATTAAGCTTAATACAAGAAGTCCACACAAACTCACAAAGAAGAGCTGGGGAAAGATTTGAACCAACTGTACAGCCCAATTATCCTTACCATCACCCTCTAACAGTTGAGGTAAAAGATAATTTTTAAGTCCTAACATAATCAGAATCAGGAAACCCAGGAGTAGGATAGGGTAGGTCGCTACCTCCATGAGTTTCTTGCGAACCTTGGTCATGCGAAGCATGTAGGTTTCAATCTTGGTTAAACTCCCTAGAAGATTACCGTGCTTATCAGCAAGGGCAATCTGAGTAACAATATTGTCCGAAAAACCCACTGACGCAAACATCTGGTCTAGCCTGTCGCCTCGCATTAAGCTTGCTTTCATAAGAGATAATGACGATTCTTTCAACAAGTGACTTCGCTCCAAAAAGGCTACGATTTCAGTTAAAGTAAACCCTGCCTTTAGAAGTTGTTTGAAAAGCTGGATAACCTTGACTTGCTGATTAATCTTTAATTTTTTCCCCTTGGATATCCCCTTCAGTGAGATATCCTTGTTGAACCAAGCCTTCCAACTGTTGGTTCCAGCTGGTTGACGAATGGCTTTGGAAATTTTCACTGGCAAAATCAATCACACCTCCTCCCTTAATCAAACGCATATAGGCAATCCCTTGAAGAGCATTATCCAACTCAGACTTATCTACACCAAGGTCCAGAAGACGCTCATAAACACCTGCCACACTCTTTGCGTGAATAGTTGAAAGAACAGTCACTCCTGTCAGACTAGCTCTAATAACCGCTCGAGCAGTCTCCTTATCTCGAATTTCTCCAATAATCAAAACATCCGGGCGGTGACGTAGTGATAGCTTAATCAAATTATCATAGGTCATGTCAATTGCCTGATTTACCTGGAGTTGCAAGACATTATCCTGTTTAATTTCCACAGGATCTTCAATCGAAATCACCTGCTGTCCCTTAAAACGCTCCTGAACCAATTCATGCATAAGCGTAGTCTTTCCAGAACCTACGGGACCTGCAAAGAGATACAAGCCACGATAATCCAAAGCATCCATAATCGGCTGGATTCCTTGATTCCAATACACCAATTCTCGACGTTCGGAATGTAGAACACGAATAACTAAACTTTCTAAGCCGCGATAATCCCCAACGGTTGATAAACGCAGAGAAACCCTTTGACCATCACCACAATCATAGTCACAGGAACCTAGTTGACTCCTACGCTTCTCACCCACCATCATTCCCGCCACAAATTTAAAGTGACCAATAAGACTAGCCATGAAATCAGGCCGATATACATCAATTAATCTCCTCTCCTGGCCAACTCGCATATAGAGCTCGTAATTATCCTGACGTGGAATGACATAGATGTCTTGAGCCCCACAACTATCAGCATTTTTGATCATTTCCTTAGCAAATTCTGTTACCATAAGGACCTCCTCATAGACCTATTCGTAAAAAGTTTAAGAAAATGAAAAGAAGCCCGAAAAAATTCGAGCTTCTGCATTGTTTAACGTTTAATTTTACAGTGGGCATGATTTGGAAGGTCATTTCGCTTTTCATATCCCGGACGGTATTTTTCCTCAGGAATTTCCTGCCAATCATCCAAAAGAGCAATCGATTGATAGACCTGCAGATATTCGTCACACTCCTCACACCAGTGTTTATCCTCTTGGTCCCAAAAAGCAGTCATGACACTGCTACGGCTGATATAACTTGGCAAGGTTTCTTCCATAGCAAACCAAAGTTTTTTATAGTACTTGAGGGCATCATAAAAATTTTCAAATTCCTTAGTACTGATGATATCTTCTTGCCAGCCTTCTAAGAACCACCACGGTTCCAAATCCCCTTTCATTTCAACTACTTGGTACATTTTTCTTTCTCACTTCATCTTTGGTGTTCCTATTATACAAAATTTTCTGGAAAAGATAAAAAAAATGGTCTTATATTTTATATTTATCAAAAATTGAAGAAATTCTAGTCATATAAATACGGCTCTATAATTTCTGTAGTGGGTAAAACCACTGTAGAGATTATGGAGCTTTTTGAGTGTAAACAAAAAGTCCCATAAGAACTATAATGAAAAGCGACCAAACCATCATTAGGAAGAACTCATGAGACTTATTAAGAATACCACAGAATTAATTGGAATTAAAGACCCTAACATCATTATTTCACTTGTTTTTGAAACTAACACTCATATCGAGATTCATGCAAAACTTGATTACCCTGCACCATCATGTCCTCATTGCCATGGAAAGATGATCAAGTACGACTTTCAAAAGACTTCTAAAATCCCTCTTCTTGAACAAGCTGGAACTCCAACACTACTACGTCTGAAGAAACGTCGCTTCCAGTGTAAAGTGTGTAGGAGAGTCACGGTAGCTAAGACATCAATCGTTGAGAAAAACTGCCAAATCTCCAATCTTGTTCGACAAAAGGTTGCACAACTTCTAACTGAGAAGGTATCACTAACGGATATTGCCAGAAGACTTCGTGTATCGACGTCCACTGTCTATCGTAAACTTGACCAGTTTACTTTCAAGGAACATTATGACAAACTCCCAGCTGTTATGTCCTGGGATGAGTTTGGGTTCAAGAAAGGTGAACTCGCTTTTGTGGCTCAAAACTATGAGACAAACAAACTCATAACCATCCTTGATAATCGCCGTCAAACCACTATTCGAAACTACTTTTTGAAGTATCCATTGAAAGTACGACAAAAGGTACGGTTTATCACGATGGACATGTCAGGAGCCTATATGCCACTAGCTCGAAGACTTTTTCCAAATGCCGAAATCATTATTGATCGTTTCCACATCATCCAGCACCTTGGACGTGCCTTTTTAAAGACAAGAATTGCGATTATGAACCAGTTTGATAAGAAGTCACTACCTTATCGAGCTTTAAAAAATCA
>NZ_JACLQM010000012.1:0-59681 GCF_016648655.1 Streptococcus sp. 17.1 | reverse complement strand
GTTTGTGTGGTTACTTACAGTTTACACCAATGAAAGGCTATGAGTTTTTTTGTTGCACTATATTTTACAATTTATCATAAACAAGAATAGTGTCTTTATTTTTTAAAATTGTTTTTTCTTTATGTTGAGTTTTATTGCCTGAAATAGAATTTGAACGTACTGTAATATTTGCAACAAAATTATCTTCTGTAAAAATTTCATCTAATAAAACACGTAAATAACCATCTTCATTATAATCACAATGAACAAATAATACGCCGTCATCAGCCAATAATGTTTTCGCAATTTCCAGCCGATTTTTCATAAAAGTAAGCCAAGTAGAATGATTAAATTTGTCGTTATATTTAAAACTATCATTTCCCGTATTGTAAGGTGGGTCAATATAAATCAACTTAACTTTTCCAGCAAAGCGTTTTTTCAAACTATGCAGAGCGATAAGATTATTCCCTTTAATGATAAGATTATCAGTATCTTTTATCTCTTCCACGTTATGCTCGCCAGTTTCGTCATAGCGTTTAAAGTTAGTCAAGACCTTATCATCCAGTAAACGATTAATTTCCGTTGGAGCAAGCGTTTCGTTAAAGAAAATCTCTTGGCGTTTAGCATCGTCCTTAGTCTGTCCACCCTCCAGCACGCAGTCTTTGTATGGAAAATTCAGAACAACTTCTTGATTTTCAGAAATGTACTTGTCACCTGTTGCTAAGCCGATTTTCGTCTTGTAAGCTGTAAAACTGTCCGGGAGAAACTCCTTGTTGTTTAAAAACTGTAAAAAGACATCTTTCTTAAAGATGAGGGAACCAGTTTCGAGTGTTGAAAAGAAATGGTTTGAGATTTTCTCATCACTCATCAAAAGATTGAGAAGTTCAGGATTATATTGTCTTGCCAGCTCTGCTAATTTATTCTTATTGAGCACACCTTCCACCATAAAGGTGTCATTTTGTGCCAGAAGCCGTTCCAGTTCTTTCTTCATATTTTGGTATACCTTTCAGCTGAAAATATTGAAGGGCTGATAGGATTCCTTTATTATGAATATAATAAAGGAAGGGTACCCTTCGGGTTTATTTAATTTACTCGTTCTATTATAGCATATCTAGAGACCGTTTTCATAATATTCCTGCCACTTCGTAAATGCTAGTTTCTTCAGAAAAACACTGGACTTTTCTTGCAAAAAGAGTTATTTTCTGAGAGCATCAACCTAACTCGAAAGGAGATTTTTATGGAAAAGTTAAAATAAGTACCGTTCGCTGGATTAAACAGTACCGAATGACTTCCAGATGTTTACCATCAAGCATATCTTGAACTGGAAGTTAGAGATAGAATTAAACAGTCTCGTTTTGATAACTTTAAGGTAGATTGGAGGACTAGTCGAGGATAAAGAAACTTTCGAAGCATTTTACGATTTGGACGATGATAAAGTCCTGCAATACACCTGCCAGCTCGAAGCACCAGATGAAGTTAATACCCTACTGGACAAGATTGAACAAACTGAGTTCTCTTCAGATTACACTCGAGAGTTAATGTCTCAGACGGCTGAAATTTGGGCGATAGATAGCCTTGAAAAGTAGGACAACATATACGAAAACGGCTGAGAAATTCAGCCGTTTTACTTGCTTTTAATGTTCGCATCGCTATTCGCTTCGCGTGAGATTTGGTTGGCAGAGTGTCGCCGTTTCTTAGGTGTTTCGTCAGGCGACTTATTATCTATTCTGAGGTATTTTCAGGAATTTAAGTAAGGCGAACATCACCAAGCTTTCAGTATTTACTAAGTTTTAATTTAAAACAATCAATTATTTTAGAAAATAACGTTAAACAAGAATTAACAAAACTTGGCAATAGAATCCGCCAACAAACCTTTTGGGGATTGATACCAGAAATGTCAGAGTGGGAGTTCGATGAACTTGGGGCATACCTGCCTGCTATCAGCCTACCAGTATTCCTTAACAATTTAACCGTTAAAAATAGCGTTATGGGGTTTAAGATAACGAGGTTCGAGCAATTTACCAAACATACTGAAATAGACGAAATTAACGCTACAATTAGAAAATTTAGCACAAAACCGCAAGCGATTATTGATAGCGAAACCGAACAAGAATTTTGCCAAAAGTTGCTTTAGATTTTGTAAAGTAATGAAACGATTAGAACTACCTCAACCGATATTCTTCCAACTCCTCCATACTTTCTGCATCCTCCATTACCTCAACTGGAGCAAGATAAAAATCAATTGGTAAATGAACGTGTTGCCGAACAAATAATTGACACAATTTTCTAAAGAAATTATTGTCTATTTCCACCTCTAAAATTTCCAAAAGTTTTAAACCAACGGTTGTAAATGAATAACTATTAAAGTGTATATCAAAAGGTTTAGATTTAGTTGTAAACGCAAAAACCAGACTATCATTCTGAAATCCAGCAGGATCACTTTTTACAGAAATAGTGTTGACTACTCTCGCCCCGATATTGATAAGTCCAAACTCTTCCATCAAAAGAAATTCCGAATTGCCAATTCCAAAATCTTTGTATAGTTCAACTTCCTCGTTAGTTACTGGAGCGTAGAGATAATATTCCCCATCTTCGTCAATAACAACCAGCTTTGCTAAAGATTTAAAAATCGTAATTTCCTTGATAGTCATCTGCCCAGTAGTTGCCCAAAATTTAGGCGGAAGAATTTCATTGAGTGTTGCCTCCTCCAACTCATCTCCCCAAGCTGACAGAGTTGGAGGATTTTGTATTACAGGAATTGTTGTTGTTTTGTAGCCTATAGTTTTATCATGTCGAGAGGCTAAAGCATAGTAAAAGCACTCCGCTAAGAATAGGTACGGTCTATTGTCTTTATTTTTAGTATAAGACTGAAGCAAACCTTGGTAAATATCTTGATTCAAGTTTGTAGAGTCTTTCAACAGTCGGTATGTCGCCTCAACCATCTTCAAGCTTTCAAAATTACTATTTCGGAAGTTTTGGTTGCGTAGCCCTGTTTCAACTTTTGACAAATAAGTATCAATTGTTTCCTCAGAGATAATATCAGTTATATCCTTGTAAATGTTTCGACCTTGGTTGACACCAGAAAAAACTTTCGAAGCAATATCGCTAGGATAATGATAATCCGTAAGTACCATCAAAATGGTTTTTGTCATTGCAGTTGGATTCTTCCAGCTGTGATTTTCTTTTTCTAATAGATGAAGTAACTTTTTAATCGTAAACATATCACCTCTCCTTTTTAGCAATAAAATCGCAAGACTTTGGCAAAAAATAACTCTTTACACCTGTTATACTATAACCAAGTTAGCTAACTGAATTATATCAAAAGGAGACTCACTATGTCACATCTACCACAAAACTCTCAAAACCCAGAAGTCTTGTCAATTTCATCCCTTAATCCACAGAAAATGGCAATTGCTCGCCAGCTCAACCAAGACATGGCAGTCATTCAAGCCAACGAACTATTGGCTCAAGATGTCTTAAATAAGATTGCTAACCTTTCGGAGTTAGAAAGTCATATCTTGGCACAAAATCCACAAGCGAAAGGTCGGACAGACTTCATTATCAAGACATTCACTTATGCTTCAGCACAACGTTTCAAATAGGAGGTGATTATGAATTGGTATCTTATTGCTCTCTTGGTGCTCGCTGTTCTCTTCTTTCTCGGATTAGCCTTATTGGAATACGGTGAAGATGAGACAACTTCGAACAATCCAACCGAAAATTACTCGCAAGACGAAATTGCTCTGGCAGAATTTCTAGAAACCCGAGAAGCTATTAACGAAGATTTCCTGATAGCACAGAAAAAGCTACTGGAAACTCTCAACAATGAATGGAGGCGATTTTAAGATAGGACGTTGTATTTCTTACAACAACGAACAAGTCGAGCGAATTTAGCTCACCCGACCACTGTTCATCGCTTTCGCATCGCTCCAAAAGTTCAAAATACTTATGATTTGAAATACCCTAAAGCTAAAGTATAGTTGGAGCGTCTAACAAGACAGAAAGGATTTTCAAATGAAAACACAACAAGAGCAAACCAAACAACACGCATCAAAGAAATTCAAAACTATCCTCGCAGACCCACCTTGGGAGATTGCACAAAAAGGCAAGCTTGGTGCGAGTAGGCACTACAATTTGATGAGCTTGGAAGCTATCAAAAATATGCCAGTCGCAGACCTCGCTGAAGACAATGCTTACCTCTGGCTCTGGACATACCCTGCCGCCCTCGAACAATCTTTCGAAGTAGTGCGCGCTTGGGGCTTCGAACCAAAATCCATCTTTACTTGGGTGAAACCTCGACTTGGATTAGGAAATTACCTTCGAAACTGTACCGAACAAATGATTTTTGCGACACGAGGCAAAGCTCCTATCAAGTTCAAAGGGCAAATGAATTGGGGAATGTTCCCTGTTCAAGACCATTCTCACAAGCCTGAAGAAGTTTATTCGATTATCGAACGCTGTTCAGATGGAGATTATTTAGAGCTCTTTGCACGCCGTCCTGTTCCCTCAGATAAAAACTGGAGCATTTGGGGTAATGAAATTAAAAGTGACATTATCATTCCGAACTATCCCGTCCCAGAGTATTCTGAAAATGCTCGAGATTTCACCAACGGAGGCGATGATGAATGAAGAAATTTCTAAGTCTCGCTGTTTCGTTTTTCTTCGGCTCGTGGCTAATTTACCAAGGAGCGCTATTACTTCAAAATATTTGGCTCTTTCTTGTATTGCTGATTGGGGGAATATTAACAGTTGGTTTAATTGGCAAGTACTTTCTAAACAAAAGTAAATGGAGGTAATATGAAAAGACCACACTCATTAGTTTGGCAACGTGTTGAATGGACAAGACCGTTCGCATTTGAAACGGTTTGTGATTTTATGGCACAGCTCAATGGTTTTTCACGCAGACAGCCTTTCATTTGGGAAATTCGATTAAAACAAAATAAAGCCGACTTCCTGATTGGCGCCGACCCATTAGATATCAAATTTCTCAAAAGTATGATGACCGCTCATCATTCTGTCCGTTTCGATAGCGCAAAACGTTCGAAAGTTGCCAGTGCGTACCACTTAACGCTTTCGAAAAACCATTTCGCCCTCCAAACCAAACAAACAGAAAACTTGGTGCGCACTGTCCTCTCGCATTCTGGCTTACTTCGAAAGAATGAAGTTATCATCATTCAATTGGTTGTTGGAAAATCGACATCTCCAAAACCTCTTCCTAAAGATTTACCAAACCCAAACACAACTTTCTGGCAAACTGTGACAGGTAATATTCCTAAATTGTCATCAGACGAAAAAACGCTCCTTAAAGAAAAGCTTCATCATAGCCAGTTTCAGTTGTCAATGCGTTTAGGATTTCAAGCGGAAAGCAAGCCACGAGAACTTCAGTTACTGAAGAGTTTGTTATCCTCCTTTAGACTATTGGAGCGAGCTGAGGCAAAGTTCTCTGCAAAGCCAACTTCAAGCGAAAAAATAAACCACGGCATGATTCCGTGGCACTTCCAAACGATTGTATCAAGCATTGAACTCGCCAGCCTCTTTCTACTACCAGCTGGCGATGCTCCATACACAGGCGTTTTACCTCTTTCACCTAAAGCTATTTTACCACCACTTGGACTATCTCATCAAGTCCAAAGACCATTTGGATTAAGTTTAGAAAATCCAGCAAGATTTGTGGGAATTTCAGCTCAAAGCGGACTGTCTCACACATGGATCTTGGGTGGAACTGGAAGTGGAAAATCAACCACAATGCTTAACCTCATCTTGGCAGATGCTAAAGAAAATCGCTCTGCTGTAGTGATTGACCCAAAAGCAACTCTCGTCTCAGATATTTTAGAGAGGCTCCCTAAGGGACGAGACCAAGATACGGTCATTTTAGACCCCAGCCAAACTGGGAAAGTCATTTCAATCAACCCATTTGATTTAGTCGCTTTCGGCGTTCCAGCAGAATTAGTTGCAGATATGTTACTTGGTGTCTTTCAAGAAATTTTCGAAGACTCCTGGGGTGTCTACACACAAGATATTCTCTCCCACACTTTTCACACACTGGCAAAAGTTCACGGATCGACTTTACTTGATTTAGTACCACTCTTAACTAACAAAAGTTTTAGATATCAGTTACTGAAAGGTATCCCAGACCCATTTTTATTGGATTTTTGGCAAGGTTATGACAGTTTGAGTGACTCTGCTCGACAGACCATGATTTCACCCGTTCTCAATAAATTTCGAGGGATTTTACTTCGCCCTGCCCTTCGAGGAATCTTAGGAAAATCTTCAAGCAATTTCTCTTTAAAAGACATCTTCGACCAGTCAAAACTATTATTAGTTCCCTTGAATAAAGGAATTATCGGCTCAGAAAATGCCAAATTTATTGGAGCAATCTTGTTAGGGTGCTTATATCAGTTAACGCTTCTCAGAGCCAAAGAAACCCTTCGCAAGCCAGTTTTCATCTATATTGACGAAGTAGCAGATTACCTCAAGCTCCCAGTTTCTCTGGACGACGCACTCTCTATGTCTCGAAGCCTTGGTGTTGGATATATTTTAGCGAATCAGTTTTCAAAACAGTTGCCTAAACAGCTCCGCCACGCCATTTACGCCAACTGCCACAACCAGATTATTTTTGGACTCTCAATGAATGAGGCGAAGGAATTAGCTGGACTCGTCCCTGAACTCTCCGATGAAGATTTCTACAAATTACCGCCGTTTCAGGTCTATTCCAGAGTCTCAATCATAAAGAATACTTTCAAATGGCTATCTGTTAATACTTTGCCAGCGCCACCAGCTTTTCGAAAGAAAGAGGAGATTTATGGTGAGAGTTTCGAACGATACGGCTCGACTCTTAGAGAAGAATCGCCACGCAATAAACCAGCCAAATCAATTTCAAACATTGGCAGGAAGAAAAAGGAGGTACAAAATGGAACTGATTAAACAAGATTATGAACTGTTAAGTTTACTTAATCATTGTCGTTATATCACAACCAAACAAATTGTTCGGCTGTATTTCCCAGACAACACTCTTAAAACTGCCACAAGGCGAGCTAACCTTTTTACCAAGAAACTATCTAACTTAGGGCTCATCGTCCACCTTGAACGGCGAATTGGCGGTATTCGTGCTGGGAGTGGCTCGTATATTTGGTATCTAACACACAAAGGGACTAAGGCGTTGCATGAGATTGAACCAAACGTCAAACTTCGTTTCAAAAATAAATATGAACCGACACAACATCATCTGAAACACCAACTCTTTGTTACGCAGATTTTCGTGGAGTTGAAAACCTTAGATTTAGAAAAGAAAATCACTCTCGAAACCTTTTCCTTTGAACCAAAATGTTGGCGGAGCTTTGCGACCCTACTCTCCAACTCTACACTGAAGCCCGACGCTTTCACAAAATTAACCGTTGGAGATTTCGAAGATAGCTATTTCTTCGAGGCGGATAAAGCGACCGAACACCTTGGTAGAGTGGTTGCCAAGTGTAAACAGTATATTCAATATTTCAACACTGGAATTGAACAACGAGAAAATGAGATTTTCCCTTTGGTGATTTGGGTTGTACCAGATGAGAAACGTAAGCTGGCAATATTGAATCGTATCAAGGAGGATTTAAATGCTTACTGGGAACTCTTCACTGTTGTTACTTTAGAGGAATTACCTGATTTTATTCAAGGAGGACGTGATGAATAAAGAACAGAAACTTAAAATCGGCAAAGTGACAGTTGTGATAGTGCGAAAGTTTACAGGAAAAGATAGTCTTGAAAAGAAACTCCAACGCTTGATTCTGGAGAAAGGTTAACTGGACTTCCTAGCCCAACAGAGTTATCATGTCAGTGGGTTATAGGTGAATCGAAAGGAGCACGCTATGAACAAAAGTACATTGACAATTAAAGATATCAAAACACAGAATTTGAATAGTCTGCCGGACAGGATAACTGCACTCTATTGCCGTTTGTCTGCTGAAGATGCCAACGAGGGCGAGAGTAACTCTATTTCCAACCAGAAACAAATTCTCGCTCAAGTGGCTATGCGTGAAAATTTGCCAAATCCATTCTTCTTTGTGGACGATGGTTTCTCAGGTTCGAATGCTCAGAGACCAGATTTTCAACTGATGATAAACTTGGTTGAATCTGGTAAAATCCAAGCGGTTATCGTGAAAGATTTGAGCCGCCTCAGTCGAGATTACCTCTTAACTGGACAGCTAACAGAAATCACGTTTCCATCGAAAAATGTTCGCTTCATTTCTTTAAATGAGAATCTGGATAGCTCAAAAAGTAACAGTCAAGACGCTTATCTCGCACCTCTAGTATCCTTGTTTAACAACTGGTATTCGCTCCAATGTAGCGAAAAGATTAAGTTATCCAAGCACACCAAGGCAAAAACTGGCGAAAAAATCAGTTGGATTGCCCCATACGGCTATCTCAAAAATCCAGAAAATCCCAAAGAATGGATTATTGATGACTACGCCAGCCAAATTGTGAAACGAGTATTTAAGGAGTATTTAGCAGGAATGTCATTGATGGAAATTGCTCGCAGACTTCGAAAAGACAAGATTTTGACCCCTGCTAATTACAAGAAAAAATTAGGGCTTTCGAATTATCGGATTATTGAAACAGACCCTTATTACTGGAAAAATCAGATGATTTGCCAGATGCTCGAAAAGGAGGAATACACTGGGGCGACCATCAATTTGAAAACAGCAAAAGTTTCCTACAAACAACGGAGTTGTAGATTGCGACCTCGAGAAGATTGGTTGATTTTTCCAAACACTCACGAGGCAATTATCTCACAAGAAGATTTTGAAATGGCTCGTAAAATGCTCGGTCATAAGCGAGTTAGCCAGCGACACAATTGGAAAGATAAGCCTGGTCACGAAAATCTATTTGCAGGTTTAGTATTCTGTGAGAATGGACACAAGCTTAGTTTTTGCCCACAACAGAAAAACGACATCAATCTTGACCACTATAAGTGTTATCACTACCGTCGGGCTGGTGATACATGTTCTGGCTTACATTATCTTCGGAAAGAAGTTCTAGATGAGTTGGTTTTGAAAGACCTCCAGCAACTAATCTCAGCCATTCATTTTGACGAGAAACAGCTTCTTGAAAAGCTGAAATCTCGCTTTGATATTCAAGAGATTAAGAAACAAGATAGTCTCCGTAAACAGTTATCTCGTTTCAAGAAGCGTTCGAAGGAATTGGATACTATTATCCAAAAACTCTATGAAAAGCAACTGCTGGACGAGATTAGCGATGAGAGGTTTCGCAAGTTAACAGATAGCTACGAGAGCGAGCAAGTTGAACTCAACCAGCAAATTGTAAGGCTTCAAGAGGTTTTGATTAGCCAAACTGAATCCAAGGAGAATGTCGACAAATTTATGCAAACCATTCGCCGATACACGAACCTTGAAACCTTGACGACTCAGTTAGTGAATGAGCTAATCGACAAAATTATCGTCCATCAGCCAACAGGACGTGGCAAGAACCGCCAAGTCATGATTGAACTTCATTACCGATTTATTGGAGAACTATAAAACGAGCGAGGTTTTACCTCGATCGTAAACTAATAACAGATGGACTGCTCGGTGAGTGGTGGATATTTTAACATAAAAGCAGAAAAAAACGCCTTTACAGACGTTAATTTAGGAAACAAAATCAATAACTTTGGCCAATTTCTTAATAAGAATTGCACCAACTAAGAGAGAAGCCAATTCTCCCATAGCAACAGTGAACCAAGTTGCCCAAAATGGTGCCTGAGTAACCAAGGTCAACTCAGCCGCAATTGTCACCATGAAGAATGAGAAGTAAAAGGCAAAGTAAACATGAGCCTTGTCAAAAAGTCCACCTAAAATCTCTTGGTTCTTAAATCGGTCGAAGAAATAAACACCTGAACCGACAAAGACCAGTGTCGAGAGACTTCCGACAACCACATCAATCATGTTAAAGCTAAAGAAATTAGCAATCACACAGCCCAAAGTCACGGCAATGATATACTTGCGATTATAAAATCCTAAAAGATTGAACATTTCTGCAATTCGGAACTGGTAGGGACCATACGAAATTAAGTTAAAAGGTGGCACAACAGTCAAGACTACATAAAGAGCTGCCACAATAGCAATATGTGTTAAATCACGAACAGTTTGTTTTTTCATTTTTTCTCCATAATCATTATCTTTTTATTATCTACAAAGGATAATATTTCCGTCAAAAGAGCCTGGATCTCACCAAGCTCTCTTTATCATCTAGGAATCATCCTCATCTTTTTTGTGTTTTTTGCTATCACTACCATCTCCAGAAAAGCTCTGAATAATAGTAATCACATCTCCTCTTCTACTTTTCAGTTCACCTTGTCTAAGCTCTTGATAGGTCGCATTAAAGACGGCCCCCAAAATCAAAATTCTGGCCAAGAAGATGAACCAAAGCATGAAGACGAAAATCATAATGGACCCAAATAACTTGATATCAACTAATCGACTCAAGGTACGAATCACATAAGTTCCAAACAAGTTGCTTAAATAGCCAATCACTAAAGTCGTAAAGATAGTCCCTGGCATAACATAGCGGATTTTTCGAATCTTCACATTCGGAAGCACAAAATAAAGCACCATCATTCCCAGAAAGACAACTGCAATACTCAGAGGCTGGATACTATTTAAAATAAACTGAGTCATCTTGGAACCAATAGGATAGGTCTGTGTAATAACTCTAAGGACCGACTGAATAATCGTAGACAGCATTAGTGCAAAGGTGAGCAGGAACAAGATGACCAGACTCATGAAACCACCAACAATGTGACTAATAAAGACATCACGGTGTTCTGAAGCACCATATACCTTGTTAATCGCCTTTTGAAGCGAAGACAAGGACTTAATCATTGTCCAGAATCCCGTCAAAGAGGCAACTCCCAACAACTGTCCAGAAGGTGTCGAGAAGATATCCTGAACAACGTTGGCTGCAGGTGCATAAAACTGCTTAGGAAGGTGCTCATTCATAAACTTCAAGAGATCAGTCGTATCAATATTCAGATAGGGAAAGACATTTGCCGCAATGACAATAAGCGGAAAAACCGTCAAAATGAGGTAGTAAGCCACTGCGATAGTTGAAATATCTATCTCTGCACTACGATAATGCCTAAGATAAACCTGCAAAGGGCGCCATTGGAGTTTATCCAATAGACGGGCCATTAAGCCTTGTCGTTTCATATTAGTAAGTTCTTTCTTCGCCTTGAGAAGTCAAAATTACTGGACCATCCTTAGTGATAACAAATTGGTGCTCATATTGACAAGAAAGTCCACCGTCAAGAGTTTTGTGAGCCCAACCCGTTTCAAGGTCAGTATCGATTTCCCAAGTACCAGTGTTAATCATTGGCTCGATAGTCAAAACCATTCCTTCTTTAAGACGGAGACCTCGTCCAGCCACCCCATAGTTTGGCACCATTGGTTCTTCGTGCATTGTTGGCCCAACTCCGTGTCCAACCAAATCACGAACAACACCGTAACCACGACTTTCAGCGTATTCTTGGATAGCTGCACCGATATCACCGATACGGTTACCGACTACCGCTTGTTCAATGCCAAGGTACATAGCCTCACGTGTTACTTCCATAAGTTTTTTAACTTCGTCAGATGGCGTTCCAATCGCATAAGCCCAACATGAGTCAGCCAAACCGCCAGAATATGATTCCGTGTATTTTTTAACCTGAGCAACATTGTCAAAATCCAATTTTGACACATCAAGGACTGACTTATCGATAGGTTCTGACAGGACCATATCAACCTTCAAGAGGTCACCATCTTTCAAAATATAGTGACGTGGAAAGGCATGTGCCACTTCGTCATTAAGGCCACAGCATGTCGCATAAGGGTAATCCATAATGCTTCCCTCAACCCCAATCTGAAGGGGAAGGACATTCTCTTCTTTACAACGACGACGCACATACTCTTCCACTTCCCACATGTCTACTCCTGGTTTCAAGAGGTCACGTAGACCAATATGAATGCTAGCAAGAAAATCCCCTGCCCTATCCATTGCTTCAATTTCACGTGCTGATTTTAAAGTAATCATTGTTTTCTCCGTTTTCTTTATATCTTTTATTTTTAGTTACTAAGTTTTCTTAACCACAACGACTGATTTGCAGACGGTATGATTTCCGTGAGTAACCATAAGGTCCAGATGGGCTCTACGTCTGGTTTCAGCGATAATACTTGGTGTAATCGTCACCTTGTCATCGATCTGAGCTGCCTGAAGAAAGTAAAACATCATCTCTTCAATCACAAGACCATTTTGTTCCTGCTTTTCCATAATACGATAGACAACCTCTTTAACCATCTCTGCAAGAACACCCTGAGTGAGGTTTCCAGAATTGTCAATCATAGTGGGCTCGACTTCAAAGCTGAAAGCATGCTTGTCCTGGTTTAGATTAGCTATCATTTGATCGCTAAAGGTGTGCAAGTTGCCACGATTATTGTCCTGAAGTTCTTCCAAAACCTGACGACGGGTGATAACACCTAGATAGTGTTTCTCTTCATCCACAACAGGAATGATATCAAAGTCCTCAAAAATCATCTTTTGGGCCACAGTTGCCAGACTAGTCTCAAGTCGTGTCACCGTCGGCTTGGTCATTATTGCCTTGAGCATGGTCGTCGGTTGCTGATTAGACACATCTCGCATGGTCACAATCCCAATCACTTTTTCAGACTCAGATAGAATTGGAAAACGCACCAAGTTCGTCCGTTTCACCAAATTCTGAAAATCCCTGACTGTCATTTCTGGAGTCATGTAGTTGTAGTCTTCTCGTCTGGTATAGACTTGAGCTACAGTCTTGATGTCTGTTTTGATACGGACATTCGAAAGTGCCTGGTTAATCATGGTTGCCACGGTAAAAGTATCGTAAGTTGTTACCATGACTGGAAATTGCTTCAAACGTGAAAGCTCTTTAACCCTATCGGAAACCTGAAATCCCCCCGTCACTAAAATAGCATTATTGTGTTCTAGGGCAAGCAATTGAATATCCTCACGGTCCCCAACAATAAGAAGATCTCCTTTGGTTAGATAACGGGTGATATTCTCAATAGTCATGGCTCCGATATAGAACTTACTGAAGACACGTTCCAGACCTTCATGACCAGAGATAACCTCAGACTCTGTAATCTCCGCAATCTCCGCAAAGGTCAGCCTATCAAGGCGAACCTGGACTTTCTTTTCAATTCGAACCGTCCCACTCCGAGGACGTGTCTCAACCAACCCTCGATTTTCAGCTTCTTTAATTGCTCGATAGGCAGTTCCATCAGAAACCTGTAAGTGATTCGAAATACTACGCACACTAACACGCTTACCGATAGGTAAGGCCTCTAGATAATCTAGAATTTCTTGATGTTTACTCACAGTTCTCCTCCTTCTCAAAGCGGAGATAATCACGCATGGTACGGGTGTATCGGTCTGCTCCCTTAAAGCGGGACACAAGTTTAAAGCCAGACTTCTCTGCTACACGAATCGATGCCTTATTTTCCAAGTGGGCAATAAGAATAATACGATCCATTCCCACAGCTGTCAAAGCCAAATTTGACAGACAAGTAACTGCCTCTGTCATTAAGCCTCTACCCCAGTATGAGGCATTCAAAAAATAGCCAAGCTCTGCAGTCCGTTTCTGGACATCTATCTTTTCAAAACGAACGACGCCAATCATCTTTTCTAACTCTTTATCTACAATAGCCCATACACCCAGAGGCTCCTTCATGAAGTAATGAACCAAAAGGCAATCCGTTTCATGCTGTGTTTGAGTGGCAGGAAAGAAAAATTGTAGATTCTTAGGATTTGATACAATTTCGTGTAAATCAAAACGATCCAAAAAGATGAGTGGTCTAAAAGAAAGGCGCTCCGACTCAAAGAAGGCAAAAGCACCCAGACTAGTCCAAATATCCATGATAGTATTATAACACAGTTTTAGAAATGGAAAAAGGCTCAACCACTAGGGGTTGAACCTTAGACTTAATCTTCAGTCAAACGAATATCTGCACCAAGGTCAGAAAGTTTCTCAATGATATTTGAATACCCACGAAGGATAAACTCAATATTGGTAATTTCAGTTTGACCTTCTGCCATAAGACCTGCCGTAACAAGTGCAGCACCTGCACGCAAATCACTGGCTTTTACTGGCGCACCTGAGAGTTGCGTTGGACCATTGTAAACAATTTGTCCACCGAGTACCTGAATATCAGCACCCATACGAGCCAATTCAGGAACGTGGTTCACACGCTTCTCATAAATCGTATCAATAATTTTTCCTCGACCACTTGCTTTCAACAACAATGGTGTCATCGGTTGTTGTAAGTCCGTCGCAAAACCTGGATAAGGTGATGTCTTAATATCAACAGGTTTTAAATCACCTTGCTCTTCAACAAAGATGGCATCTTCTTCAACTGTCATACGAACACCCATTGCTTCAAGTTTAGCGATAAAACTTTCAAGGTGTTCATAAAGAACATTTTTAACCTTAATTCCCTTACCGATAGCCGCGGCCATAGCAATGTAGGAACCCGCTTCAATACGGTCTGGAATAACCTGATGACGAGTGCCATGTAAGCTCTCTACACCTTCAATCGTGATGACTTCTGTACCAGCGCCACGAACACGTGCGCCCATATTGTTAAGAAGAGTTGCTACATCAATAATCTCAGGTTCACGCGCCGCATTCTCAATGACCGTACGACCGTCAGCCTTAGCCGCAGCCAACATGGTATTAATCGTCGCTCCAACACTGACCGTATCCATGTAGATATGAGCACCCTTAATGCGTTGACCAGCGTCAGTCGCAATACGCATAGATTCGTCTTCATAGGAAATGCTAGCACCCATCGCTTCAAAAGCCTTAAGGTGAAGGTCAATAGGACGTGGTCCCAAATCACAACCACCAGGCAAACCTACTGTTGCTTGACCGTAACGTCCAAGCAAGCTACCGTAGAAATAGTAAGAAGCACGAAGGCTGTTAATCTTACCAAATGGCATTGGCATATCTTTAACGCCTCGTGGATCAATTTCGAGTGTTTCGCCATCACGCTTAACAGAACCACCCATCACTTCTATAATTTCAATTAGGTTATCGACGTCGCTGATTGCTGGGACCCCGTCAAGAGTAACCACTCCATCAGATAAAATGATGGCCGGAATCAATGCAACAACTGAATTTTTAGCCCCTGATACTGTAACTTCTCCCTGAAGTTTCTTACCACCATTGATGATAATTTTACGCATACTGTTCAATCTTTCTTATACTGGAATATTAGCTTTTACATTCTACCATAGATTGAGGTGCATGACAAATTAAGAACTCTAACAATTATCGGACAGTTTCACTTGACCATTTAAACCAGCCCTTAAAACGGATGGCTCCGTCTTTATCTGTTCGTAAAATTTTAATGTGGCGTTGCTTAAAACGTTCTATTGTTTCATCATTTGGATGTTTATAACGATTGTTCTCACCAGCTGAAACAAGTGCAAGGGAGGGGTGCAGCTGGTCCAAAAAAGCTTCAGACGAAGAACCTTTTGAACCGTGGTGTCCAGCTTTGAGGACGCTTGCCCTTAAAGTTGGATAGCTGGCCATTAGTTCCTCCTCTCCTTCTTTTTCCAAATCACCAGTAAACAAAAAACTGCTTCCTAATAATTTTCCGTAGAGAACTAGCGAATCATTGTTACCGCCATCACCAACTTTATTTGGATAAAGAACCTGTAGATTGCTTCCCATCATGGGTAATTTGTCGCCAGCCTTTAGAGTGTGAACTGGGCATTTTATGGTCCGAAGTCTTTTAACAAAGCTAGACTTAGTCAAAGCCCCCTGACTGACACAGATTTCCTTAATCTTAAAACACTTGGCCACTTCTTCCAAATCACCAATATGGTCTGTGTCCGTATGCGTCAGGACCAGATAATCAATTTGAGACACTCCTCTAGCCTGTAGATAGGGAATCAAGGTTTTCTCCGCATT
This sequence comes from Streptococcus sp. 17.1, assembly GCF_016648655.1. Classification (NCBI taxonomy): domain Bacteria; kingdom Bacillati; phylum Bacillota; class Bacilli; order Lactobacillales; family Streptococcaceae; genus Streptococcus; species Streptococcus sp. 17.1. The sequence continues at coordinate 43,735 of NZ_JACLQM010000012.1, read as the reverse complement.
GCTCGTCTGGCTAGACTCTTGCCATTTTTCCTTAGTTCCAAACGTCACCTTGCCACCCACATCAATTAGGATGGTATCGCCTTTCATACTCCTCAGAAAAATACTATCTCCCTGACCAACGTCAACCACAGTCACCTCATTGGTTAAAGGATGTTTGACCCAGACCATCAAAAGTCCAAAAATCATCAAAAGGCAAATCCTAAACTGAGGCTTTTTCCAAAAATCAAAGAGCAAAATCAATACAGCTATCATCAAGCCAAACTGAAACAAACTAGGTTTCCCTAAAATCAAAGGTTGACCTATCCAGGATTGTATCCAAGTCAAAAAGGACTCCATCCATTCAAAAAGTGGGTTGATTTGAGAGAAGATTACCAATCCTGAGAGGGCAAAGAATACTGTCAATACAGGCAAGAGAAAGCTATCAAATACAATTGAAAAGATTGCAGTGAGAATCAAACTAACTGGTTGAAAAGTCCCATAATAGTAGGTTAAAAAGGGTAAAATCCCAAGACTCAATACCAAGCTCGTATAGATTGATTTCTTTAAAGATGACAAGTCCTCAAAATCAAACAAACACAACAAGAAGGCATAGGAACAACTTAATACACCTCCCACTGTTAAGAGAAAATGAGGTAATAAGAGAAACAATAGAAGCAAGGTTATTCCCATATTGTCCAGTTTTTTAATACCAAACTCCGCCAACAAACTTTGAACCAAGGAACGTAGGACTGAAGCTGTCCATCCTGTCATTAAGCCATAACATAAGGAAAAAGGCAGCAAGACGATAAATAGATAATCTTTAGGAAGACCTAAGCGTAGGAGACCGTAGCGAAACCATCCCAGAAAAAAGCCCACTTGCATCCCCGAAAGTGCGAATAGATGAATAATACCTAAACTTGCGTAAAGCTGGCTCTGCTCATCAAACTCCTTATCCAAATACCCAAAGAGCAGGCCTGTCATATAGTGTCTCATAGGACTAGGAAAGTGCGTCTGGATATGAACCAAAGCCCTCCTCCTCAGTTGATGGAAAAAAGCTAGGGGAGATAGAGATTTTTGAGGTACCACTTGGTCCAAGCGCTCAATCTGAGCAATTCGATAAATGCCTTGACTGGCTAGATAAGACTGATAATTAAACCCTTGAAAATTACGTTGACCAGTTGCTTGGGTTAACGTAATTTTCCCTTTTAATACTAGCGTTTGACTAGTAGTCTTGAAAAAATGCTGCTCCTTCTCAGATTTGAGTCGGTAAAAGACCTGATAGTTTTGTCCCTTGGCCTTACCGATAGCGGATAATTGCTCACCATTAACCGATAGCGTATCAGCAACCAGAGTCACCTGATTGATTTCAGCAGGGGCTTGTTTATCTTGTATGCTAGCTCTGTGGTGCAAGAATAAAAAGTAGATCAAAAAGAAACTACCTACAAGCCCCACCAACTTTAGGGCTGCCTTATTCTTCCAATGATACTTCAAAAAACATACTAAAAGAAAAGACAAAGCCCCAATAGCATAAACATTAGTGACAAAAATCGTAAAATAAAGGGAAGCTATTAACAGAGCCAAGGAAAAAAGATTGATTGGAGCTTTTTTAAGCCACATAGAGGGACTCTCTGATTTTATCTAAAGTTTTATCACCAATTCCTGAGACATTTTTCAAGTCATCTACGGATTGAAAGCCACCATGACTTTCACGATAGGCAATGATATCCTCAGCACGCTTAGCTCCAATCCCAGAAATAGTTTGCAACTCCTCTGAGGTCGCTGTGTTTAAGTTAATTTTGCCATCCTTAGCACTAGTTTGCCCTCCTTTGTCAGAGACCTGACTAGTTCCTGATTGACCAAGAACAGAAAGGTTTTCATCCTTAGTTGCCACATAGATAACCTCTTCGTCCGACAGACTTGCGGCTAAATTAACACTCTTAGCATCCGCATCCTCAGTCATTCCCCCAGCGGCTTTGATGGCATCAGTTACCCTAGCGCTTGCTTTTAAGCTATAAACACCCGGCTTGACTACGGCTCCTTTAACATCCACTGTTACTTTTGACTTATCCTTTTCACTTCCTTCAGTCTTTGACTGGGAAGACGCCTCAGAAAGAGACTGTGAACTTTGTTTGGATGAGGAGGTTGACAAAGCTGTCACATCTGTATAAGACGTCTCCGCCTCCATACTGTTGCCCGCACCACAAGTCATCCATAGAAAGAAGCAAAAAATCACCATCAGTACAGCGATGACACTCACAAACAGACGATTATCTTTGACATAGGCTATAATCTTTTCCTTCACGCTATTCTCCTTAATTGATATATTTTCTTTCTTATTCGTAAAAAATTTGAAAAATATATCAAAAAGTAAAAAAACTCCATCAGACCTATGTCTGACAGAGTTATTAGCTTATTTCTGCGTTTCTTTGGCACGGTGTTTTTCAGGGTTCCAAACAAAGCTAGCTACATATGAGAAAGCCATGGTCAAAAGCACTGCAATAATAGCCACAAGAGCGAGAGGTACACGGTAAATATATGTCAATGGGTTTGGTTTTTTGCCTGTTTGATAGCTCAAAGCTTCTTCATCGAGACGATCAAATTCAGACTGGATACGACGAGCAACCTCTTGAATATTTTCGTCATTTAAACGCTTCAAGTCTGAAATATCAATAGGATTACCATAGTTCATATCCACACGTTCACCCGTCAAGAGCCCCTTGAGCTCACGAGGTCCTTGATAGACTACTGGCATAATCTTAACCTTGGCCATCTTAGCGATGACCGCAACTCCACCCTTAACATCAGAAGAATGGCGGCTACCACTTGGAAACATAATCAAACTACGGTTACTCTTCTTAAGCATGTTAACAGGGTACTTGATAGCTTCTTGACCAGGATTTTCACGGTCAATTGGGAAGGCTCCGCACATACGGATCCACCAACCAAAGATACGACTCTTGAAGAGTTCTTTCTTAGCCATGAAAATAAACTGCTTAGGACGAGCTGAAAAAGCCATATAAACAGGGTCCCACCAAGTTCGGTGCGGAGCAACCAAGATATAGTTTTCATCCTTGTTCAATAATTTATCGCGATTGTGGTAATGGGCATTACCATTGATAATCCAAAGAAGGAAGACAACAAGCCCACGTAAATAAGCGTAAAACACGTTTTTACCTCTTTTTCTACAAGTTTTTTACTATTATACCAAAAAAGGAGCTCTTTTTTCACCGAATTTCTTTGTAAAAGTCTTGAAAATAGTGTGGCACTTTCTAATAGTTTGAGCTATAATGTAACTATGAAAAAAAGTATTGAGATTATAGGGAAAAATCGAAAGGCACTTAATCTTTGCCTCATTATTGCAAACTTGGTTGTTCTGGCTATCCTAGGCTTTGTCCTATTCCAACGCCATAACACGAAATCTGAACAAGTAGCCAAGGCTGAAAAGACTGAACAAGTCGCTAATAGCACAAGCTCATCTTCAGAAAAAGCTAAAGAAGATGATGAAACACAACTCAAGAAAGGTAGTAACCACAGCATTGCAGCTTCTGACTATGCTTACGATGTTACTGCTGTGAATAACACTATTCGAGGCCAGTCTCAGGATATCGACGACAAGGTAGTCTTTTTAACATTTGACGATGGGATTGATCCAACACTGACCCCACAAGTTATGAGTATTTTGAAAGAATACGGTGTTCACGCCACATTCTTCCACATTGGTTACACCATTACACAAGAAAATGCGGACATCCTCAAACGCCAAATTACAGAAGGACATGCGATTGCCAACCATAGCCTCAGCCACAACTTTAATCTCCTTTATCCAGGACGTGTTCCTAATCAAAGTCAGATTGTTTCTGAGGTTAACCAAACCATGGCTAATTTCCAAGCTATCTTAGGTAAGGACTTCAAGACAAGAATTTTCCGTTATCCTGGTGGTCATATGTCATGGCAAGGTCTAGAAAGTACTGACCAAGCCCTCGCCAAGGAAGGTATCGAGTGGATTGACTGGAACATGCTTTGTGGTGATGCAGAACCCGCCTCTGTTCGCCCAACGACATCTGAAACCATGATGGCCTACTTGGACGGTTCACAAAAATATTTCCCTGAGAGTCATGTTAAGGTTGTGCTTATGCACGACACTGCTGGTAAGGAGCTGACTGTTCAGACCCTTCCACAAATTATCGAATATTTCAAAAATCAAGGATATACCTTCGGTGTCCTAGAGTAATCACTCGCAACAGTTCCTTTGGGAGCTGTTTTTTGTTACAATAAAAACTATGACAAATCCAATTTTAAAAGACGGAGAACGCATTGACCAGCTCTTCTCCACAGATGTGAAAATCATTCAAAATAAGGAGGTCTTCAGCTACTCTATTGATAGCGTCCTCCTCTCTCGGTTTCCAAAAATTCCAAAGAAGGGATTAATTGTCGACCTCTGTTCGGGAAATGGTGCCGTTGGCCTCTTTGCCAGCACACGCACTGAGGCACCGATTACCTTGGTTGAGTTGCAAGAACGCCTGGCTGATATGGCCAAGCGTTCCGTAACTCTTAATCAACTAGAGAATCAAGTGACTGTTGTCAATGACGACCTAAAAAATTTGCTTGACCATGCCCCACGATCTCAGGTGGACCTTATCCTCTGTAACCCTCCCTACTTTAAGGCGACAGAAACGTCTAAGAAAAATCTGTCAGAGCACTACCTCTTGGCACGCCACGAAATTACGACCAATTTAGAAGAAATTTTCCAAGTCGCTCGTCATGCCCTCAAATCTAATGGACGCATTGCTATGGTACATCGCCCTGACCGCTTTTTGGATATCATTGACACCATGCGCCAGTACAATCTAGCACCTAAACGCATCCAGTTTATCTACCCTAAGATGGGACGTGAGGCTAACATGCTCCTAATTGAAGCCATTAAAGACGGCTCGACAGATGGCTTGAAAATCCTTCCACCTCTCTTTGTGCACAAGGAAAATGGTGACTATACCGACGAAATCTTTGAGATTTACTTTGGAAAAAAGGCTAAAGGTGAGTCCTAAACGATGACAGAAAAGGATAGCAAGGCCTACATGTATGTGGTTGAGTGTGCTGATGGCACCCTCTATACAGGCTACACCACAGACGTCGAACGCCGCCTCAAAACCCATAACTCAGGCAGGGGTGCTAAGTATACCAGAGCTCGCCTACCAGTTAAACTCCTCTACTCAGAAGCCTTCGCTAGCAAGCCTGAAGCCATGAGCGCAGAAGCACTCTTTAAGAAAAAAAGCCGAGAGAAAAAACTAGCCTATATCAAAGAACACACGGAAAAATAACCGTGTGTTTTATTAATTTATATTTTTTGCATGTTTACTATTATCTTTAATTGCATTATAAATAGATGAACCTCTCCTAACATAATATTGGGAGTAGTTTTCGTCATCTTTACTTAATTTTTCAAAATTATCTATTTCCAAAATTCCACGATAATATTTTCCAAAATATTTACCTCTATTAATTGCAAGTGTTTCCCTATTAATATTTTTAACTTCACCTCGATAATAAAAGGAATCATCCTCTACTTTTATTTTTTCGTTCTCGTTAATACTATATTTGTAACTCAAATTCTTTCTGATTATCACTCTAACATAATATCCATCAATACTAGAATGATATTTCTCAAAATAAAGTGATACACTGAACAATAATCCTAAAACTACCAATAATGGAAATACACTCCTAAAGGGTCTTCCTAATTTCTGATAACCTCCACTTAACGACAAAGTTGAAATTTCTTCTAATAGTTTATTCTCTTTTGTAACATAATAGTCATTTTCAATTTGTATTACATCAAATGAATGCTTTAGAACATTATCTAATTCTACTTCTTCCTTAACATTATCATCCAATATCACAGTCATTAGAGATGTCTCTCGCTCTTCGACTAAGAAATAATCTCCACTCAGAATTTTGAATCCTTTTCTCTCTCTAACAACTCTTTTATAATTACCATAAATTGGTTTTAATTCTCGAGAATAAATCCTAGCTATTATCCAATAATAAATCTTATCTTCGTATTCTATAATAATAGCGTATAAATATAAGAGAATTATTATTTTGATTGAACCATTCATCAGAATATTTACTATTTCAGGGATAGGAGTACTTCTAACGAATAAATTATAACATTTAAATCCTATTATCAATTCAGATGATAAAAGGCCAAAATAGATGCATGCAACAGTAAATAAATATTTAATCTTTTTTTCTAAAATTCTATAATCGTCAATTTCAATTCCCTTATAATTCACTAAAACCTTATCATAAAAATTGATACCAATAGTAATAAGTAGAAAGGCAAGAAATGCCCATGTGATAATTCCCTTCTGAACTCCTATTGAGGATAATAATAACAATGGAAGAGCTATAAAAGTATATAATACAAATGGTGAGACTTTAAACATAAATAAAGGCATCTCCAAAGCAAAGAAGAATATGAAAATCATAGGCAACATTGAGAGAAATTGACTCTTATCAAAAATATTTCCTAATATTGAATAATTCAATGTTAGGCTCTTATTGTTAATCATATTCTCTAATATGAAAGCAAGCACTTCGAAATATGTTATCAAAAGAGTGATGATTAATACTTTGTTAGCTATATTTACTAATTTATCTGAATTAAATTGATGTTTTAACCCGCCATAATCCACACCAATTCTAAAACCAAAGATTGTAATAAATAATGCTAGTTGAGATAATTTAAATGCGCTAATAAAAAATGTAAGAAAAAAGTATCTAAGTGTACTAACTTTAGTATAAAATAAATTATTATCTATAGAAAAAGATAAAAGTAAGAAACATCCCTCAAGTAAAAACATTATATATTGTGGATACCTAATCCACCTAAAAAATTTTTCAATCATCCGAAAATACATCCTATACCTCATATTTATAATTTTTCCTAATTTAAAATGAATATTCTCTCAGAATTTCATTACATGCAAGTATAACAAAAAACACTCTATTTTCATAGAGCATTTTCATTGTTTATTTATCACCCTTGTTACGGATAACAAAGCCGTTTTTCTTTTCGCTTGAGGTACGGTGTGGGCGTTTGTTGCCATGGTTTTCGAAGTCACGGCTATTCTTCTTAGACTTGCGTTTGAAGTCACGACGTCCGCCGCCGTCTCGGTCATCGCGGTTACGGTCACCACGGTATCCACCACGACGGTTGTTATCGCGACCGCGGTTGCCACGGCCACCTTTACCGCCTTTACCACCAAAGCCACCACCTGATGGTTTGAATGGCAATGGTTTTTCACGCGCAATTTCCACTTCTGGCATTGTCTCTGGATCTTGAACGGTCAAGCTCAAGATGTAAAGCGCCAATTCTTCAGGTGTGAATTCTTGAGCCAATTTAACCGCATCGCCCTTGAACTTGTCAAAGTTAGAACGGATAGCTTCATCCGCAAAGTCACGTTCGATTTTCTTAAGGGCAACTTTCTTCTTAGCCTGGAAAGCTTCTTGAGCTGTTGGTGGCTTAAGACCTTTCATGCGTTTCTTAGTCAAGTTTTCGATGATTCCCAAGTAACCCATTTCGTTTGGAGCAACGAAAGTAATCGATTGACCTGATTGGCCTGCACGTCCTGTACGTCCAATACGGTGAACGTAGCTTTCTGGATCTTGTGGAATATCATAGTTGTAGACATGAGTAACACCGGAAATGTCAAGACCACGCGCCGCAACGTCTGTCGCAACTAAAATATCGATTTGGTCGTTCTTGAAGTCACGGATAACACGAAGACGTTTGTTTTGGTCAAGGTCACCGTGGATACCTTCTGCACGGAAACCACGAAGTTTCAAACCACGTGTCAACTCGTCCACACGACGTTTGGTACGTCCAAAGACGATTGACAATTCAGGTTGGTCAACATCCATAAGACGAGTCATGGTATCGAACTTCTCTTGTTCCTTCACTCGGATAAAGTATTGGTCAACGTTAACATTGGTCAATTCTTTAGCCTTGATTTTCACATGCTCAGGATCTTTCATGAACTGAACGCCAATACGTTTGATAGCATCAGGCATAGTTGCTGAGAAGAGAAGGGTTTGACGTTCTTCTGGTACTCGGCTAATGATAGCTTCAATGTCTTCAAGGAAGCCCATGTTAAGCATTTCATCAGCTTCATCCAAAATCAAAGTCTCGATATTATTGAGTTTAAGAGCCTTACGTTTGATAAGGTCAAGGAGACGACCTGGTGTCCCTACTACAATGTGGGCACCTGAACGGAGGGCCTTGATTTGTTTCTCAATGCTAGAGCCACCGTAGACTGAGCGAACCTTAACGCCCTTATCACGGCCAAAACGGAAAAGCTCTTCTTGAGATTGCACTGCCAACTCACGTGTTGGGGCAATCACAAGGGCTTGGATTGTATTTTCTTCTGTACGAATTTTATCTAGGGTAGGCAAACCAAAGGCAGCTGTTTTACCAGTACCAGTTTGGGCCTGACCGATAACATCCTTACCTTCAAGAGCGAGTGGAATCGTCAACTCTTGGATAGGTGATGGCTTTTCAAAACCGGCAGCTACAACAGCTGATTGGATGTCTTCTGATAGGTTTAAATCTGTAAATTTCAAAGTATTCTTCTTTCTATTTGAAGGCGGTGCGAAGCCACCTTATGAGACTTGGTTGTGTAGTATGTTAACTACCTGTATTTAATAGTCGTTTATTTTAACAACTTATCTAGTCTATCATATTTAAGAATAAAAAGACAGTGAATAACGTTTTAAAACCGCCTCCAATTTGAGAAGACGGTTTCACTCACTAATTATTATTTATGGACCAACCAACGCAAGTAGCGGGCCAAGACCAAACAAAGAATCGCACTACCGATAATGATGAAAATCCAGGCTGGACTGACAGTCATAAACGGTAGAGGAACATTCATCCCAAAGAAACCGGTAATAACGGCAAGAACTCCCAAGAGTACCTCAATAATGGTCAGATTGCTCAAGTTGTTGTTCAGGTTGTTGTTTAGGATATTGTTATAAGAACCTGATAGTTGCTGTAAGACCTTAGAAATAAGATCCGTCATGGCAACCAACTGCCTGGCTTCAATCATGGCATCATCAAACTGCTCTTTTTCGACCTCATTGAGACGACGATAAATGGCGTGCCCCTTGATGTGTTCCAATAGAAGACGGTTTTGTGTGGCTGCAGCCACCAAATAGACCATGCCTGTTTCCAAATCTGAAAGATCGTAAAGATTCTTACTTGTCGTTGTCTGTCTTAGGCGTCGACTAACCTCATCTTTTTGCTGATCCAAGCGTTCAATGACGGGATAGTAGGCATTTGAAATCATCTCAAGGCCTGCAAAGAGCAATTTGTAGATAGACAAATCCTCATGGTTATCCACATAATCTTGCATCTTGCTTATCACATAAGCGTTATCCTCGTTACTAATGGTCACCAAACGTGTATCTTGAACAATAAAGGTCAGAGGAATGGTTTCATAGTGTTCCTTGTCCTTTTCAAGCGCCAGAACATTATAGATAAAGGTGATTGTCCCAGTCTCACGGTTGTAATCCATGTGGGCTCGTTCATTTTTATCCAAGGCATACTCTATGGTTTCTTGGTCAATATCATACTTGGTATAAAGGTAGGATTGCTCAGAAATAATATCTGAGTCAATATTAATCCAGTGACGCTTATAACCCAGTTCTTTTTCAATAAACATTTTTCTTCCTCATTACTCTAGCACTGCTGCTGCCAAAGCTTGTTGGATTTCAAAAACATTATTATCGCTCTTAAATTGAAGCACTTCTGCAGGCTCAAGTGCTGATGAAATCCAAATCTTAAGTTCAGCATCTAGGTCAAAGTGCCCCGAACTTTCTACAGTAAAACGAGAAATCGAGTGATAAGGGATAGACTTGTAAGAGGTTTTCTTCCCTGTGACACCTTGTTTATCGACTAAAATCAAGCGCTTCTCTGTAAAGACAATCAAGTCACGAACAAGGACATAGGCTAACTCCACCTGTTCACCTGGAATTAAGATGCCCTCCAATTGGCGCTCAACCTTATCATTATCTTTTTTAGATGCATTGCCAAGCAGTCCTGAAAAAAGTCCCATAGTTATTTCTCCTTTTTTATTGTAAAGATAATCCTTGCTTTAACTATACCACAATTTTAGGATTTCAGACACTTGCAGAAATGAGTTTCTGGTAGTACAATTAAGGAGTCACAAGAGGAGCAATTGCTGAGAATGGCTAGCTTGAATTTTTTCTTCAAGACTTGCCTAAACTCTTACCACCTGATCAGGTTAGGACCTGCGTAGGGATGTGTCTCAAAATAGATTGAAATAGAAGAACTTCTATGACAACGTTTTGATGTGGCAAAAATAGCCAATCAAGACGATTGGTATAGGAGGTTTTTTTATGTCGAAAACAAGTATTCGACCAATGATTGAGGTTGCACTTTTTGCAACTATTGCTTATATCCTGGACCTAGTTACTCAGCCCATGTCACTAGGCCCTTGGATTTCCCTTTCCTTTAAGATGGTGCCCATCTTTCTCCTCAGTTTTCGCTGGGGCTTAAAAGCTGGTGCTATGGGCGGTCTTATCTGGGGGCTACTTCAAGTTGTTACAGGGCAAGCCGCCGGTGGTTGGCTGACCTTGACACAAGGTTTTCTGGAGTACTTTGTCGCCTTTAGTCTGATTGGTATCAGTGGTGTGGTCAAACCAGCCCTTGATAAAGCCATTAAACAAGACAATAAAGTCAAGTCTCTGATGCTTATCACCGGAGGTATTCTGCTTGGTAGCTTTGCCCGATACCTCATTCACTTTATAGCCGGTGTCATCTTTTGGGGAAGCTATGCCCCTAAGGGACAAAGCCCTTATCTCTATTCATTCATTGTCAATAGCTCATCTTTCCTAGGAGAAACATTGGCAAGCCTTATTGTTTTCTTCGCCCTACAACGATTCCTAGGCAGATTACTCAATACGGAAAAATAAAAGAAACCATAGGACAGTCTTAATTGGCAGTCCTATGGTTTTTTGTGTGTTTATAAAAAACAGCAATCATTGCCTATTCACAGTAATAACCTCACTTTTGTTTTCCTGTATTTTATGTTAAGATACAAAAAAATATATATTCCCATATATGCAAACTGGAGGCTTCCATGAAAAAATTTGGAGCAATTTTTAAAAAATTTCGTAAATCAAGAGGGATACGATTAAAAGATGTCGCAAAAGCTGGTATCTCGACATCTCAACTGTCTCGTTTTGAAAAAGGACAGACAGACTTAACCATTACAAAGTTTATGTTAATATTAGACGAGATTAATATGCCTATTGACGAATTCATGTATGCTGTCCATGATTTTCATCGTGATGATCTGAATGAGCTATTGTCAAAAATTCGACTTTTTGTATCAACTCATGATATCGATGGATTAAAGAAGTTACTTAATTCTCAATTAGAATCAGAACCTAAACAAGAGAAGTTTCATCACATTAATACTATTTTATTAAAAATTCGCTTGCAGGATTTATCGGGAGAAAGCTATTATACACAGCAAGACCTAACCGATTTAACCGATTATCTATTTAGTGTCGAGTACTGGGGTTATTATGAATTATTGATTTTTGCAAATACCTTAGATGTGTTGAACCATGAGACTCTTATGGTTTTGGCAAAGGAGATGTCTAGAAGGTCTGATTTTTACAAAGAGATTCTTAATAATCGACGCATGATATCAACCATGTTATTAAATGTTTATATTACATGCATAGAAAGAGAAGAACTCATTGATGCACTGTATTTTGAAAAACAATTAAACCAATGCTTTTTTATCGAGACTGAAATTTATGAACGATTGGTTTTTCAATATGCACAAAATTATTATCAATATAAAAAAGAAGGAAATAATCAGTCCATTATCGAAATGAAAAAATATATTGGGGCCATGAAATTGGCAGGGAGCGAGCATATTGCAAAGACTTATGAAACACATTTGAAAAAATTGATAGAGGAAAATAGTTAGAAAGCATATATGGGAATTTATTAAATAAGATTATTATTCTTGTAAAATTATTTTGTTTAATAAATATGTGAATCCAATTTCATTTCCAGATTTGGTAACCGGTATGGAGAAACGATATGTCTAAATCCTTTCTGAAATTACTTCTCTCTCAATTATTTGCTAATTTAGCTGACATTTTCCTCAGGGTATCTCTCATCGCAAACATCTACGTCATTACAAAATCCGTTATTGCGACCTCAATGGTTCCCATTCTAATCGGATTGTCAGCTTTCGTGGCAAGCCTTTTAGTGCCATTGGTGACTAAAAAACTAGCCCTAAATAGTGTGCTTTCATTCACTCAATGTGGAAAGACTTTTCTATTAGCAATACTCCTTGTAATGCTCTTTAAGGCTCAATTTGTTCCAGCCTTAGGAATGTATATCTTTGTTGTCGCTATTTCTATCTTAGATGGCTTTGCGTCGCCCGTATCTTTTGCCATGATTCCTAGATATGCCACAAATTTGGGAAAGGCAAATGCTGCCTTATCAATGAGTGGTGAGGGAGTGCAATTGATTGGTTGGGGACTAGGAGGACTCCTTTACGCTTCGGTTGGCCTATTTTCTACAATGTTGATAGTCCTATTTCTTTATCTTCTTTCTACTTCTGTGATGCTCTTTCTCCCACAGGCTAAAATAGAGCAGTTAGAGGCGGAGACTAATCTGGATACTCTAGTAAAAGGATGGAAGTTAGTTGCAAAAAATCCTAAATTAAAGTTATTTGTCCAAGCAAATTTATTAGAGGACTTCTCCAATACAATCTGGGTGTCATCTGTAATCCTTGTTTTTGTAACCGAGGTGTTAAAACAAACTGAAAGTTACTGGGGCTACTCAAATACAGCCTATTCCCTTGGTATCATTTTAGGTGGAATAATTGTCTACAAACTATCCGAAAAGTTTTTAGTTCATAAGTGGAAAAGTATTCTCTTTCCACTCTTAGCAATGGCGACCATCACAGCCAGTATCCTCTTTTTCTCAAACACACAAACATTTTTAATTTTCTCAAGTTTAATCGGCTTCTTTTCTCAGTTAAAAGAAGTCCCTGAAAGTGTCTTTCTTCAAGAAACTGTGGATGAAAATCAGTTAGTACAAGTTTATTCTGTATTTGAAGTCATTTCAACCCTTGCTTTTTCAGTTTTCGTCTTTCTGATGAGTTCTATTACTGAAAAATTTGGAATTACAACAAGTTTCTGGCTATCAACAATTTGCATACTTTTAGAAGCTGGCTTGATTTATCATAATCGTAATTATCTAAAGTAATTAATCATAGGTACACTTGATAACTATTAGGTTTATAAAAAATATAGGACTATCTGATTAGATAGTCCTATATTTTGTGTTGTTTTAGAGACGTGACGTAGATATCAGTGCTAAGATATTACGACACGAAGTCAGACGAATCGATATTATTCGTCTGACGTAGTTAGTGAGACGGCTAGCTAGACACAAGATAGGGGCTAGCGTCAGAAGATGAACGATTTACATAAACTATACATAGTATTACGACATGAGAAAACGGAAACGATTTTTTTCCGTTTTCGAGTTAGTAAGGGACTTAGCCACGGTCTCATAGTATGTAGTGTAGATATCATTATTAAGATTTTACGACACGAAATCAGACGAATCGATATTATTCGGCTGACGTAGTTAGTGAGACGGCTAGCTAGCCACAAGATAGTGGCTAGCGTCAAAAGATGAACGATTTAAAATCGTCATCTTTTGTGCCGTATTACATCTTCTCTTCCAATGTTACATCTGGATATTTATCCGCAAACCAACGGAGGGCAAAGTCATTTTCAAAGAGGAAGACTGGTTGGTCAAAGCGGTCTTTAGCCAAGATATTTCGACTTGATGACATGCGTTCATCAAGGTCCTCAGGTTGGATCCAGCGCACAGTCTTTTTACCCATTGGTGTCATAACGACTTCAGCATTGTATTCATTTTCCATACGGTGTTTGAAAACTTCAAACTGAAGTTGACCAACGGCACCAAGCATGTATTCACCTGTTTGGTAGTTGGTGTAAAGCTGGATGGCTCCTTCTTGCACCAATTGTTCAATTCCTTTGTGGAAGGACTTCTGTTTCATGACGTTTTTAGCAGAAACTTTCATGAACAACTCTGGCGTAAAGGTTGGTAGTGGCTCAAATTCAAATTTGTTTTTACCTACAGTAAGGGTATCACCAACCTGATAAGTTCCTGTATCGTAAACCCCGATAATGTCTCCTGCCACGGCATTTTCAACATTTTCACGAGACTCCGCCATAAACTGAGTAACGTTAGAGAGCTTCGCTCCTTTACCAGTACGGGTTAGGTTAACACTCATACCACGCTCGAATTCACCAGACACGATACGAACAAAGGCAATACGGTCACGGTGACGTGGGTCCATGTTGGCTTGGATTTTGAAAACAAAACCAGAGAAATCCTTGTTAAGAGGATCAATCTCGTCGCCATCTACTGTCTTGTGGCCATGTGGTTCTGGCGCAAATTTGAGGAAGGTATCGAGGAAGGTTTGAACCCCAAAGTTTGTAAGGGCAGAACCGAAGAAGACCGGCGTCAATTCACCAGATAAAATAGCTTCTTCAGAGAATTCATTACCCGCTTCTGTCAAGAGTTCGATATCTTCTTTAGCTTGCTCATAGAATGGGTTGTTGGCAAAAAGAGTATCACCATCTTCAATCTTGGCAAAGCGCTCGTCACCCTTGTAAAGCTCCAAGCGTTCGTTATAGAGGTCATAAAGCCCTTCGAAGGCCTTACCCATACCGATAGGCCAGTTCATTGGGTAGCTGGCAATACCAAGCACTTCTTCCAATTCTTCCAAGAGGTCAAGTGGCTCACGTCCATCACGGTCCAATTTGTTCATGAAGGTGAAGACAGGAATCCCACGGTGTTTGACAACTTCGAAAAGTTTTTTGGTTTGAGCCTCGATACCTTTGGCTGAGTCAACGACCATGACGGCAGCGTCGACCGCCATAAGAGTACGGTAGGTATCTTCTGAGAAGTCCTCGTGCCCTGGGGTATCAAGGATATTGACACGTTTGCCGGCATAGTCAAACTGCATCACAGATGAAGTTACTGAGATACCACGTTGTTTCTCAATATCCATCCAGTCTGACTTAGCGAAGTTTCCGGTTTTCTTCCCTTTTACGGTACCAGCTTCACGGATTTCACCCCCAAAGTAAAGCAATTGTTCAGTGATTGTTGTTTTACCAGCATCGGGGTGAGAGATGATGGCAAAAGTACGGCGTTTTTTGATTTCGTCTTGGATACTCATAGTTTTCTTTCTTCTTTAAAAATAATCTTTTTGATACTTTTCCTTAGCGGTATCGAACGTCAGTAGCTTCCTTAGGAATTGTAAAAGTTCCATGCTCAATAGGAACTGACAGTCATCGGTTTTTACCAGATCGAAAAGTAAGATAGTTGTAGCACTTCTTTCAGAAAATTTTTCTCTTTTTTGGTCTACATTTGTTGTCGAGGCTTGCGATAATTCTCGCAGGCACAGCTCCTTTATTATATCCAAATTACAGTGTGAAAGCAATTCTGAAAGCGTTTTGTGTTAGAATAAAACAAATAAAATGAAAAAACACGCTATCAACTTTCTGATAGCGTGTTTCTTCATTTATTTAATATTTGTCTTCAAAATGCTCCAGACCTTTTTTCATGATTATCATGAGAATAATCAGAGCTCCTGAAACAGCAAGGTATTTGACAAATAAGGGAGTTCCCATAATAAATGGCGTGTGTTTAAGCATGCCATAGTTTCCACCGATAGTCTGATTAACGATTACCAAAGCTAAATTCAGTAATAAGGTGGCCACGACAATCAGCCGCTGGCTGATGGGATGAGTTTTATAACTATTAAAAATTACATTCAGGCTATTGACCAGTAGGGCATAGTGGCCAATTAGGAAAGAAAAGCCTGTGATATGAGGAAACTCATAGGGATCAAATACTGGATAAATCAATGCACAGTAGGTCCCAACAACTCCCATAATAGCGAAATAGCTCTTTATCCTGCTATTTTTCAAGAGGAGAACAGTAAACATGGCCATGCGGCAATGGTACAGGGGCAGACTAATATAAAGTGGGAAGCCCTGCCAGAGGTACCAAGTGTATAGGGCAAAGAGTTGAATGGCTTGGATAATGAGAAAGGTCCAACGCCATATATTATTCTTATACCAACGCCAGCTCAAGTAGCTCAGAAGTACCATTGCCAAAAGCATAAGCAAATAATAGGGCAAAGGTATCTGGGGTGGATGAGTTTGGGTGGTTGTCAAAAATTCCTTCATTCTCTTCTCCTGCTGAAATTACTATGCCTGCTATTATATCAAATTTCAGGGTAAAGCAAAAACCTGCTTGGAGAGCAGGTTAGAGAACTTAATTCTTAGCTTGGAGTTCTTCCACGACCTTGGCTAGGTTCATAGAGTTAGAGCCCTTGAGCAAGATTTGATCGTGCTCACCTAGGCTTTCTTTGATTTGTTTGACCATAGCGTCAAATTGGTCTTCGTCAGCTGTTTTCTTGAAATAATAAACATGACCAAGTGGGAACATTTGACTAGCAAGTTGTGACAATTCTGCAATGTCTTCACCATAGAAAATTACCGTATCAATAGCATCTGGTGTCAGGCTTAGAATCATCTGTGTGTGAAGTTGCACAGACTGTTCACCGAGTTCTTTCATATCAGCTAGGACAGCAATTTTCTTGCCTCCTTCATTCTTAGGAATGGCTGAGAAGGTCTCCAAAATGAGCTTCATGGCTGTTGGATTGGCATTGTAAACGTCTGAAAGGATATCGGCACCGTTGGCTGCTTTTTTCCATTCGGTACGGTTTTTTGTAAGCTGCAAGTTAGCAAGAGCCGAGAGGATATTTTCCTCAGTTACACCCAAGTGTTTAGCCACATAGGCAGCAACCATGGCATTTGTAGCATTGTATTTTCCTGTGACTGGCAAGGTAACTTGTCCGTCTAGGAAGTTTGTTGAAAAGGTGAGATGGTCCTTGAATTCTGTCAACTCAGAGACTGTAAGCTCCGCACCATCCCCAAAGCGTACCACTTCAAGATTGCTTGGCAAGAAAGGATCTACGATAGGATCACTTGGCACAAGCAAGAGGCTACCATCAGGCATACCGTCTTGCATTTGCATTTTACCTTGGGCAATCTTGTCACGGCTACCGAAGAATTCCAAATGAGCCTCTCCGATTAAGGTAACAACGGCTGTTTTTGGCTTAGCCAGGGTTGACAAGAGGTGAATGTCTCCCATGTGGTCTTGCCCCATCTCAAGGACGATTTTCTCAGTATCATCAGGCATGTGGAGGGCTGTATAAGGAAGACCAATCTCATTGTTGTAATTGCCTTGGGTTTTGTAAGTACGATAGGTTGTTGCCAAGATATCATGAATCATGTCCTTGGTTGTTGTCTTACCATTAGAACCAGTCACAGCAATAACATCAACCTCAGTCTTTTCAAGATAGTAGGCAGCTAGTTTTTGAAAGGCTTCAAGAGCGTCATCAACTAGGATGTGGACTTGATCAGCTGGTAATTCTTTTTCTGTGAATGTCGCTAGGGCACCATTGTCAAAGGCTGTTTGGATAAAATCATGCCCATCACGCGCACCTTTTAGTGGTAAAAAGAGGTCACCCGCTGTAATCTTACGGCTATCAAACTCAATCTGGTTAATGGCAACATCTTCATAGGCTGTGACATCATTTTTAGCGCCAACAACCTTGGCAATTTCATGGAGTGTCAGTTTCATCTTAAAATCCTCTGTTTTATTTTTACAAGTCTGGCAAGAAATAAGATTTCCTTGTCTACAATCACTCCCAATTATATCACAAATCAGGCTAGCTTTTGCTTGGGAGATGAATTTGTTACAATGGTTGATGAAAGGATTAGGCATGACAAAGAAAAAATTAGTCAACCTCTCTAAGGGAGAGGAAACCATAAAAAGCGACTGTCAAAGTATCGAAGAACCTAAAGGATGGCGTTTTAATTGGAGAAAGTTCATCCTACTAGAGCCAACAGCTGAATTGATTATCTTAGTGCTACTGGCACTGCTGTATGGTGGTTTTTATTATTATGATCATTATACAGTCAATGAAGATAACATATATGGTCTCTGGCAGTCTGATCATCATAAGTTAGCGATTTCCTATAAGCATATTCGGAAACGAGGAAATATCGACTGGCAAGTCGTACAGGATGGTAAGTATATTATCTATGCTGCTAGAACTCGCCCGGTCAAACGGCTTAATGACGGAACTCTTCACATGGAGCTCTACACTGTGGAAGGCTACCTGACAGACCTACCCACCAAGGACGGCTTCAGCTATATGGATTTCTATCTTCGCAAAAACAATTATCTTACCTATGACGGTGAGTCCTACAAGCGTATCAATTCTGGAAACAAGTCCATCACTTGGAAAGATGGTTCCACCAGCCCTTATGGTGAACGGAAAACCAAGCTCTCTACAATTGTTCAAACTATCTATCGTGGAATTCTGGGACTGGGCTTCTTTATTGTTATTTTAGAGGCTCGGCAAAAGAGGAGAGAAAAACTAAGTGAGACACCAATCAAAAAGAAAATACGCTGACCGAAAGAAACTCAATCGAAAGTATCATTCACAAAAAGCATATCGAAAAGAACAAAAACGCAAAACCGGATGGCGAGCACGCTTGGATAAATTTACAGACCGTTTAGCTAACATTTTGGGGATAGGTTTCCTAATCATCTTACCTATATTCATTATCTATGTTATTTTCTTTGATCATAACGTATATAAAGACAGTATCTATGGTCTTTGGCAATCTGAAAGCCATCAGCTTGCCATATCCTACGAAGGAGGTTACAAGTCAGGTAAGCGCAATTGGGAGATTGTTCAGGATGGAAATGTCCTCATCAAAAATGCACGCATTGATGAGATTAAACGCTTTAATGACGGTACCCTCTACATTGAAGTTTATGCCGAGGAGCGCCTGCTTTCAAACCTCCCCACTAAGAACGGCTACAACTATTTGAATATGTATGTCCGTAAAGACAATTACTTGACCTATGATGGCGAATCCTACAAACGGATTGATGATGAAAACAAGAGCATTACCTGGAAAGATGGTTCAAAATCCCTTTATGGTCAACGAATAACCTTGTTTGATCGTCTGAAACCTCATATCGTATTTGGAATTATTGGTTCTATGTTTTTGTATGTCATTTTTGTCGATTGGAGAATAAAAAGAAATCTAAAAAGGAAAAATAGGCTAAATGAGGCATCAACTAAAGAGAAAATACGCTGACCGACAGAAAATTAATATAAGTGACCATTCACAAAATGAATATCGAAGAACACAAAAGTACAAAACTGGATGGCGAGCACGTTGGGGTAAATTCAAAAACCGTTTAGTCAAGATTTTGAGTATTTGTTTTCTAATCATGATACCTATAGTCAACATCTATATTAGATTCTTTTATGATGGTATCAGTGAAAATAGTATCTACGGGCTATGGCAGTCTGAAAACCACAAGCTTGCTATTTCCTATAACGAAGGAGGAAGAAGTCGTAAGTACGATTGGGAGATTGTACAAGATGGAAAACTCCTTATCAAAAATGCTCGAACTCAGAAAATTAAAGGTCTTAAAGATGGAACCATCTACATTGAAGTTTACGCCAAGGAAAGTCTGTTTTCAGACCTTCCCACAAAGCACGGCTATAACTATTTGAATATGTATGTACGGAAGGATCATTATTTGACTTATAATGATGAGTCCTACAAAAGGATTGATGATAGGGACAAAACCATTACTTGGAAAGATGGCTCTACCTCGGTCTATGGTGAACGCAAAACTTTTTTTGATTATATTGACTCTTTTCTTTTTTGGGGAATGGTGGGAACCGCTTTCTTGTCAATTATTGTCATTGGGTGGAGAAACATAAAAAGTAAAAAGGTGAGAAAAAAATCACCCTAAAACAAGAAAAACCACTCCTGCTTCTAGCTGAGCTAGATAGCCACGAGGTGGTTTTACTTGTTTTATTCTTGTTAAGCAAGATTTCCCCTTAGAGAGGAATTAGCCTTATTTCTCTTCGCCACCTTCAACCACGAGGTCATCAGCTTTAGCTGCATCACCGTAAGTTGGGTGAAGTGTTTTTTCATAATCTTTGTGGAAGAAATTCTCTTCGCCAAGTTTCTTAATGTCTTTATTGATAAAGTCAAGGAGTTCTTTGTTACCTTTTTGAACGGCTGGGGCAATAGTATCTGGGTTACCAAGCGATGTGATTCCAACTTCGTAACCTTTATTTTCTAGAGCCCAAGCAAGAACTTCTGTATTATCTGTTGAGAAGGCATCGCCACGACCATCAAGGAGGGCTTGGTAAGCGTCGCTATATTGGTCATACTTTTGCAATTTGATATTTGGGTAGTTCTTTTCAAAGTAAGTTTCAGCAGTTGTCCCCTTAGTAACAATCAAAGTCTTACCTTCAAGCTCTTTAACGTCCTTAATGACCTTATCTTTAGGTGATACCACACCGATTGAGACTTTCATATAAGGAAGAGCGAAGTCCACTTGTTTCTTACGTTCATCAGTTACTGTGAAGTTGGCAAGCGTAATATCTACCTTGTTTGAAATCAAGAATTCTGCACGGTTGGCCGCATCTACTGAGACGTATTTAGGTTTAACACCCAAGTCTTTAGCCAAACGGTTACCAAGTTCAATATCGTAACCTTGGTAAGCACCCTTGTTATCTACATAACCGAAAGGTTTCTTGTCCGCAAAAACGGCGATACGGAGTTCACCACTCTTCTTAATTTCTTCAATAGTACGTGCTTTGGCTGTTGATTTACCAGAGCTACTGTTACTTGAGCAAGCAGTCACTGCCACCAAGGCAAAGACGAGGGCTAATAGGGCAAAAATTTTCTTTGTTAATTTCATAAATATCTCCTAAAATATTATATTTTTTATTAAAAACAATGGGTTACAAATAGGCACCAAACTGGCTGAAGTCAAAGACATTGAGAAACTCTTGAGCTCGCTGTGTCTTTGGATGATTGAAGAATTCTTCAGCAGTACCTTCCTCAGCGATGACACCCTTATCCATAAAGATAATACGGTCAGCGATGGCACGCGCAAACTGAAGCTCATGGGTCACGATCAACATGGTCCGTCCTTCTTGAGCGAGGTCGTTAATCAATTCCAGAACCTCACGAACCATCTCAGGGTCAAGCGAAGCCGTCACCTCGTCAAAGAGGATAACTTCAGGATGCATGAGCAGGGAACGAACAATGGCCACACGCTGCTTTTGACCACCTGACAGTTGTCGTGCGAAGCTATGCTTCTTGTCCAGAAGTCCCACACGATTCAAAAGTTTCTCAGCCTCCGCAATGACTTCTTCCTTATTACGCCCTTGAGCTTTGACCGGCCCCAAAATCAGATTTTGCAGGATGTCCAAGTGTGGAAAGAGGTCATAACTTTGAAAGACCATTCCGATTTTCTGGCGAATCAAGTGGAAATCCTTCTTACTGCCAGTGATAGACTTGCCATCAAGGAGAATGTCGCCTCCTTGAATCGTCTCCAAGCCATTGATGCAACGTAGCAAGGTCGATTTCCCACAACCTGAGGAACCCAGGATAACAACGACTTCACCTTGTTTAACATCCAAGGAGATGCCTTTGAGAATCTCATTGTCCCCAAAGGACTTTTTCAAATCCTTGATTTGTAAAATGCTTTCTGTCATCTTAATTCCTCCAACGATTTTCAAGATAAGTAGACAGCTTAGATACTGGGTAACAAATGGCAAAATAAAGAATCAAAATCGTGCCATAAATCCAGAAAGAAGCTGTTGGAATAGTCAGGCGGTTACTGTCGATAATCTGCTGACCAACCTTGGTCACCTCAACCACGCCAATCAAAACCACCAAGGACGTCGTCTTAATCATCCGTGTCACCAGGTTAATAGCCTGAGGCAACAAGCGACGCAAGACTTGTGGAATAATCACATAGGTATAGAGTTGCCCATTGGTCAAGCCAAGGGCCCTTCCGCTCTCAAACTGGTGTCTAGGTAGCGACGTGATTGACCCACGCACCAAATCACCCATCTCAGCCGTTCCCCAAAGGGTAAAGACGATAATAGCCGATAGCTCGCCTGAGATATTGATGTTAAAGTTCCTAGCCAGACCAAAATAAACAATAAAGAGCAAGACCAACTGGGGCATGATACGAATAAATTCCAGATAAATACGTGACAAGAAACGAATAATCTTAGACTTCGAAGTCATGACAATCCCAAAAAGTGTTCCTAGTAAAAGGGACAGAAGAACCGAGACGATGGAAATTCCAATAGTTACGCCTAAACCTTGTAAGATACGTAGGAAATTATTCCCCTGAAGAAGAACCTGAAAGCCCGAATCCTGCATAGCGTAACCTCCTTTCAATCCAACTAAAGACTAGAGAAATCGGCAGCAACATCAAGAGATAAGCCACCACCAACATGCCTAGAGCCACATCCGTTTCGTAGTAAAGACCAATCAAATCCTTGGCCACATACATCAAATCCGCCAAGGCTACCGCTGAGAATACTGACGTTTCCTTGATAAGGAAGATGACGTTAGCGCTAAATGACGGAAGCGCCACAGCCACTGCCTGAGGAAGGACCACATAGCGAAAGACTTGGAATGGCGTCAAACCAATAGACAAACCCACTTCATGCTGAGTCTGACTAACAGCCTCTAGGCCACTTCGGAAGGACTCCGCCATATAGGAACCACCCAAGAAAATCAAACCTACAACAGCACAAGCCTCTGACGATAGAACCAAACCTATACGAGGCAAGCCAAAGTAGAGAAAGAAGAGCTGAATCAGGAGCGGCGTATTACGAGATAGCTCAATATAAGCCGTCGAAAGCTGACTCAAAATCGGCACTCGGTAATGACGAATAACACTCACCACCAAGCCCAAAAGGAAGGAACCAAGAATCCCCAGAACGGCAATATGTAATGTTAAAAAGAATGCCTTCTGATAAAAGGGCAAATATTGTTGAACAATGGACCAGTCCAAAACTTACCTCCTCATTTAAGATACAACGGGCGTAGAAAATTCCGTCAACACTTGCTGACTGCCATCTGTTTCTATAGCCCTTTGACCTTCACTCGCCCCTGATAATCATCGCGATACGCAAATCTTCATCAAACACGAACGAATTGCTTTATTTCATTTGAAACGTTAGATTTATTCTACCACCTGTTAGATTATTTGGATAATATGTATTTTTTATCGAGGTGATAAAGAAAAGATATAAATAAAATCTAGATTTCTGTAAAGAAA
The DNA here is from genome assembly GCF_016648655.1 of Streptococcus sp. 17.1. Classification (NCBI taxonomy): domain Bacteria; kingdom Bacillati; phylum Bacillota; class Bacilli; order Lactobacillales; family Streptococcaceae; genus Streptococcus; species Streptococcus sp. 17.1. Next base: position 20,391 of record NZ_JACLQM010000012.1, on the reverse strand, counting down.
AAAACACCTCAGTCTCAGAGATTTCTCCGAGCTAAGATGTCTGTGTTCTAAATCATATTTCTTAAATCAAATGGCTTTCACGTTTATCAAACATTTCTTGTCCCAAGGTTACCAATTCCTTGATAAGGTCTGAGTAAGAAAGTCCCATATTTTCCCAAAGAAGTGGGTACATAGACCATTGAGTGAAACCTGGCATAGTGTTGAGCTCGTTAAGGTAGATGGCTCCATCCTCTGTCAGGAAGAAATCACAGCGGGCAAGACCACAACCACCGAGGGCACGGAAGGCCTTAGCCGCATAGGCACGCATTTGCGTCATGACTTCTGCAGGCACGTGGGCTGGGATGTCCATGGTAATCTTATTGTCGATGTACTTGGCTTGATAGTCATAGAAAGCCACATCTTTGACTACTTCACCTGGATCAGTCGTTTTGACATTTGTATTGCCAAGGATACCAACCTCGATTTCTCGGGCAACCACACCTTGCTCAATCAAGATACGACTATCATATTTGAGTGCTAGATCAATCGCTGCACGAAGCTCTGCTTCATTTTCAGCTTTAGAAATCCCAACAGATGACCCCATGTTAGCAGGTTTGACAAACACTGGGAAGGTCAATTTTTCAAGCGTTTCAGCTACTGCTTCTTCCAAATCTTCACCCTCGATGAAGACTGTGTAGGCAACCTGAGGCACACCAGCAACTTCAAGAATGTGTTTGGTCATAATCTTGTCCATAGCCACACTTGATGAAAGAACATTAGTACCCACGTATGGCAACTTGAGGGTTTCGAGGAAACCTTGGATAGAACCATCCTCACCCATTGGACCATGAAGAACCGGGAATACTACAGCGCCTTCTTCATAAATATCGCTTGGTTTGATAGCCTGACTAGCCACAACTGTGTCATTAGTCATAAGCTTCTCGTCATCACCTGGTGTTTCTGTAAATTCTTGTGTTTTGATAAAATCACCAGACTGAGTGATAAAGTAGGTTTTAACCTCAAATGCGCTGTAATCCACCGCACGCATAACACTCTCAGCTGAGAGCACAGACACTTCACGTTCTGCTGAACGTCCACCGTAGAGAAGGATAAGGGTTTGTTTAGACATAGGTATACCGTTTTCTTTTCTTGATTTTCTAGTCTCAATTTTGAGAACATTATTGCTTTAATCATATCACAAAAGGAAGGGATTTTCAAAAAGATTATGGGCAGAAAAAAACAGCCTGATAGCTGTTTTTTTCCTGTCTTAAATTTCATCACCAAGTTCGAACTTAGTGCCTTTGAGGGCACGTTTGAGAGACCACTTCCATGGCTTACCTTCAATAGTGACTTGTTTGTTTTCGAGGTCAACTTTAACATTCTCAACGCCTTTGACAGCAGAGAGTTTTTCGGTAACGGTGTTGACACAGCCTTGGCATTTCATTCCTGTAATGTTATATGTTTTTGTCATTTTTTTTCTTCCTTTTCTTTAATTTTTTTGATACACAGCTTAAGTGGCGGGAGTTTTAAGTAACTGACGCTTAGACTTTGCGACGTTTGAGTCGTAGGGCATTGAGAACGACTGAGACAGAGCTAAAGCTCATGGCTAGTCCTGCTATCATTGGGTCAAGGAGCGGGCCACCAAAGAGGTGGAGGACACCCATGGCCACTGGGATAGACAAGATATTGTAGATAAAGGCCCAGAAGAGGTTCTCTTTAATCGTTGTAATCGTCGCCTGACTAATTTTCAAGGCCTTAACGACATCCATGAGGTTGGGTTTCATAAGAACCATATCGGCACTTTCCATGGCAATATCTGTCCCTGATCCCATGGCAATACCGATATCTGCAGTCGCAAGGGCTGGGGCATCATTGATACCATCACCAACCATGATGACTGATTTTCCTTCTGCTTGAAGGTCGCTAATCACCCTAGATTTTTCTTGCGGAAGCACTTGACTGATAACACGCTTGATACCAACCTTTTGAGCGATGGCTTGGGCTGTTTGGTCATTATCACCAGTCAACATGATGACTTCCTTGCCCATTTGATGAAGAGCTGCCACCATATCGGCACTATCTGCTTTAACCTGATCAGCTACACCAAAGAGTCCGATTAACTTACCATCTTCAGCCAGAAAAATAGGAGTCTGACCATCGGCTGTCAAGTTTTGGAAATCAGCTTGTGCTGAAGTCAAGTCGACTTTTTCCTCTGCCATAAGGGTTTGATTCCCAGCTAGATAAGTTTTTCCTGCATAGCTAGCAGTTAGTCCTCGTCCAGTCAAACTTGAGAAATTATCCATTTCTAACAAGTCCAAGTTAGCATTTTCTGCTGCCACAAGGATAGCTTGACCTAAAGGGTGTTCGGACTTGGCTTCCAAGGATGCCAAAAGCTGTAAGGTTGCTCCACTATTGCCATAGGTATAGCTAGAAACCAACTGAGGTTTACCCTGAGTAATAGTTCCTGTCTTGTCAAAAACGAGGACGTCAGCCTTATGGGCTAACTCGAGCACATCTCCACGCTTGTAGAGAATACCATGCTCGGCACCAAGGCCTGTACCAACCATGATTGCTGTCGGTGTCGCAAGTCCCAATGCACATGGACAAGCAATAACCAAGACGCTGACTGCTACGGTCATGGCAAATGTAAAGGTTTGTCCCATGACAAAGTACCAGAAGAGGCCTGAAACAAGGGCGATAGCCATGACAACGGGAACAAAGACCGCTGACACCTGATCGGCAATCTTGGCAATCGGTGCCTTAGTTTGTTGAGCATCCTCAACCAATTTGATGATTTGGGAAAGCAAGGTGTCCTTACCAATCTTTTCCGCCTCATAAATCAGACTACCCTGACCATTAATAGAACCTGCAAATACTGGTTTACCAGCTGATTTTTCAATAGGAAGTGACTCACCTGTAAGCATACTCTCATCAATAGCAGAGCTACCAGAAATCACTCGACCATCCACGGCTATCTTTTCCCCAGGTTTGACCACAATATGGTCACCAAGAACAACCTTATCCACAGGAAGCTTGACTTCCTTGCCATCACGAAGGACAGTTGCTTCCTTGGCTGATAGGTGCATGAGTTTCTTGATAGCTTCTGAAGTTCGACCCTTAGAGAGGGTTTCAAAGTACTTACCTAGAGTAATCAGAGTCAAGATAACAGCCACCGACTCGAAATAAAGTTGGTGGGCGTGATGGGCATGCCCCAAAGAAATGTGGTAAGTACCATAAAGACTATAAAGGAAGGCCGCCGAAGTTGCCAAGGCTACCAAGGCATCCATGTTAGGATGACCCTTGGCCAAGGTACGAAAACCATTACTATAGAAAGAACGGCCTAACCACATGACGGGCACTGTCAAAACTAGCAACACCAAGGCATAAGTCAAAGCTGCATGATGAGGAGACAAGAAGTTTGGCACAGGTAGACCGACCATTGGCCCCATAGCTAGATAAAAGAGAGGAATGGTGAAGACTGATGACCAAATGAGACGCTCACGCACCTTGTGAATCTTGTCTTCTTCACGTTCTTCCTGACTTTTAGCTGTATCTGGATTGTAGACTTCGGCCTCATAACCAGCGTCAGCCACAGCTTTTTCAATAGCTTCTGGACTAACCTTATCCCCAGCATAGTCCACAGACATTTTTTCGGTGGTTAGGTTAACCACAGCCTTGTCCACACCATCCAACTTATTAACAGCATTTTCAACATTGGCTACACAGGATGCACAGGTCATCCCATTAACCACAAAGGTTTCTTTTGCCATTTCCTATATCACCTCCATATGATGCCCACAGGCACATTGGCCTGGCACACAGTCACAAACCACCTGATCCACAGGTTCTTTTGCTAAAAGCAAGGCCTGTAACTTGTCCACATCAGCTTGCGTCATGGGTGTCTTCTCGATAAGTTGCCCCAACAAATCGCTGTGTTTGGTCAAGCAAATCTTGTCAAAAACAGCCTCTAAAGCTTGAAAATTTGCTTCATCTTCACCCAAGCTAGCTTGATAGATAAACCCTCGTCCTTGACGCTGACTGGTTAGGTAACCCTTGTCCGCTAAACGTCCAAGCAAGGTCTTAACTGTCGAAGCCGACCAGTCTAGCTTCTTAGCTAGAATCGCTATAATCTCTGAAGAAGTCGCCTGCCCCTTAGCCCAGAGCACTCGCATGACTTCCCATTCTGCAGATGAAATTGTCAGCATGATAACTCCTTTCTGAATGTCGTCATTCGTTTACGTTTGTAGATTTATTTTAACGCTATCCTGGAAGCATGTCAAGAGTTTTGTCTACATTTGTAGATTTATTTTATTTAAAAATTCCAAGATCACTTCAAGTATCTTGGAACGTTTTCATTATCTTAGGCAAAAAATTATGACTTTAGATTTTTCTGATACAGTTTAGTCATAAGCATTATTCCCAAGACAAGTATAATGACTGGAAGACTGTATCCCAAATAAATCGTAGTGACCTGCAGACCTCTCTTGATAAGCATACCACTGACAAATACAACAATCCCTGTTAAAACCTGATTCAAGACTTCGATTTTCAAATAAAGATTGTTGAGCTGTAAGGGATTCAACTTCTCTTGCAGGTAAACATTTTGCGAGATTCCAGAAATAGTTTGACCAACTGCTAAAAAGGTATAACTAAGCAAAACAGTCGGTAGGTTAGGTACAAATGGAAAGACGGCAACGTAACCCAAATAGACAAGAGAGCCTAACAAGTAAACGGTCATAGGGGAGTATTTAGTGAGACTTTTGAAAGATAGAATTGAACTCGTTGCTAGAAAGGCAATGGCCAAGAAGGACAGAGAGAAAGAATAGGCCTGACTAGAAATACCGACATCTTTGGTCAGGAAGATAACCTCATAAGCATCATATAAGACACCCACTGACTGTAAGAGTATAGTCATCATAACCATCTTAAGGACGACACTCTGCCTTCCAAAAATAGGACTACCTTGACTGGAAGAAACCTCCTCTTCTGATTCATTTTCACGGTCAAAAATAATCGGCCCCAGCTTAAACAATAAGAGGGTTGCTAGTAGCGTTAGCACACTGTAGACCAAAAATAAGCTCCCTAAATCAAGGCTACCCCAGAAACCAACTATCATAGGTGCTAAGAAATAGGAGGCTGAACCAATCATAGTATAGGTACTGTTAAATTTTTGCAAGTTGGCTTTTTTAACAAGCACAGGCACCGCTGAGGACAACAAACTGTTAAAGTAAGTCGTCAGCACTTCAGTCAAAACCACCAAAGCAAACACAAAAACACTCCCCATGGCAAGATAGATCAAAGCCAGACAGACTGCCTTAAGCAATTCAATACCAATCAAAACATATTTTTTATTTGTGATTTTTCCTACAAATTGGTGTCCCACATTGGCAAGAATCCCTCCTAAGAATTTGGCAATCCATAGCCCTAAGACATAGTCCACCGAGATTTTAGAGAAGATAATGCTCAGTGCTATCGCATAACCGTACTCGATAATCAGTGACAAAAACCTATTAAGGAAAATAATTCTGGAATTGTTGGTAAACATTAACGATTTCTAAACCTTTTCTTTTTCATTGCCCTTATTGTAACACTGAACATACTAGCCTTCAATAGTTCAACGCATTAGAAAAACACCTCCTAAGAGGTGCTAAACTTTACTAAGATAAGATTGAGTTGACGAGGCTACGTCCAAAATCCCTGCCTTCACCATACAAAAATGTAAACATGCCAGGATAAATAACAGCCAAGCAAATTATCATAAAGAGTATTGCTAGAGCTTTTTTATTTGATACAAAGAATGACAAAATATGATCAATCATGTTCAGTGATGCCCTCTCTTTCTTGCGTACTCATCTGCGCCTCCAGCAATCGCGCCCAGTACGAATGGTGTCGCAACTACCCCTACAGCAATAACTACAGGGGCTACTCCACCATTAATCATGGCAAGATCATTAATATTCAGTTCTTCATCATTTCTCTTTTCTCTATACATATTATCTCCTTTTAAGGCATAGCAGCGTTAACAACGCTACGTCCAAAGTCTCTTCCTGTAGAATATAACGTTCCCCAGGTATCTTTAACAAGTCCAGCTACACTTGACAGAATTCCTCCCCCATTAATTTGAGCAAGTTCAGTAAGTGATAAATCAGAATAAATCATATTTATTTCTAACATAATATTCTCCTTTCTTTTTTTAGCTATAAACAAGCTATAAAATCAGTCTATAGCTTTCGAAAAGAAAAAAATAGTGACATTCATGTCACTAAAAAACCTTATTCATTTGATACGAGATATACGAAAGATGATTACGATGATCTATTACTACTTCTAACAGAGATTTAACCCTCAGCTCAAGCCCTTGTAGATATACAAGGCACCAACCAAAAGAAAAATCAGTGCATAGTGATTCTCTCCTCGACAGAAAAAGAGTAATGCGCCTATTAAGAAACAGACCCCTAGTATTACCCTCAATGATACTTTCATGTGTCTACCTTCTTTCTATAAGTAAGATGAAAATAAAAACAAGAGATACATTTAATTCGCTACAATCCACCCATATTATAAGCTTGATAACTAAGAAAATCAAATTGTCCCAAAGAATGATTTGATAAAAAATACTCCCCATTTCTGGAGAGTAGCATCTGCTATTTTTCAAAATGTGAACCGAATGTAACAAATTCAGCGACTTCTTCTTCCTTACCGTCGTGGAGGTCACGGACAATTTTTGATCCAACGATAACACCGTCTGACACAGCGTTAAAACGTTTGACGTCTTCCTCTGTTGACACACCGAAACCTGTGAGAACCGGAATGTCAGCATGAGCAGTCAAGTTAGCCAAGTGTTTATCAAGGTCATCACGGTAATTACCAGTCTTACCAGTAACGCCATTGATGGCAACGGCGTAGATAAAGCCTTCTGCACCATCAATCAACTGTTTCTGACGGTCAATACCTGTAGTCAAGCTTACCAAAGGCACGAGAGCAATATCACTGTCTTTCAAATATGGGGTAATAAAGTCAGCGTGTTCATCTGGCAAATCAGGAATAATGAGCCCCTTAACAGATGTCTCTGCAAGATCCTTAACAAAGGCTTCAATACCATATTGATAAACTGGGTTGATGTAGGTCATGATAACCAAAGGTACCTGTGTTTTTTGTTCTTGAAGCTTCTTGATAATAGCTATCAAAGTCACATCTTTAGCCAAACTACGCTGTCCTGATAGTTCAATAACGGGACCATCGGCCACAGGGTCTGACCATGGAATACCCACCTCAATAGCTGAGACACCACTATTTTCCAAGAGAGCGATAGTCTCAAAGAGCCCGTCTAGACCTTTAGCGTGGTCACCAGCCATGATATAAGGTACGAAAATACCGCGTTTACTGTCTTTGATAGCTTGTAGGTGTTTTGTTAGTGTTTTTGTCATGGTTTATTTCCCTTCTGCTTCAGCTTCGAAACGTTCTTTAACCTGCATAACGTCCTTGTCCCCACGACCTGAGAGGCAGACAATGAGGCTTTGGTCTGGCGACATCTTAGCTGCCACTTTTTGCGCAAGCGCAATGGCATGGCTAGACTCAAGGGCAGGGATAATACCTTCTAAACGTGACAGAAGTTTGAAGCCTTCGAGAGCTTCTTCATCTGTGATAGAGTCGTAAGTCGCACGTCCAATTTCGTTGAAATAAGAGTGCTCAGGACCAACCCCTGGGTAGTCCAGACCAGCTGAGATAGAGAAGGCTTCCATGATTTGACCATGAGCATCTTGGAGAACATCCATAAGCGCTCCGTGAAGAATACCTGGACGGCCTTTGGCAAAGGTTGCGGCATGTTTTTCAGTATCAAGCCCCAAACCAGAAGCCTCAGCACCATACATGGCTACTGATTTATCATTAACAAATGGGTAGAACATACCGATAGCATTTGAACCACCACCGATACAAGCCATTACAGCATCAGGCAATTTACCGCCAGAAATCTCTGCATATTGGCGCTTGGCCTCACGACCGATGACAGATTGGAAGTCACGAACAATTTCTGGGAATGGTGCAGGACCAAGGGCAGAACCCATGATGTAGTGCGTATCCTCGATACCTGCAACCCAAGCACGAAGGGCTGCATTTACAGCGTCCTTAAGTACGCGCGAACCATCTGTTACGCTAAATACCTTGGCACCAAGCAATTCCATACGGAAAACGTTAAGCGCCTGACGTTTAACATCTTCTTCACCCATATAGATTGTACAGTCCATGTCGAAAAGGGCTGCGGCTGTTGCTGTTGCAACACCGTGTTGACCCGCACCAGTTTCGGCGATGATTTTCTTCTTGCCCATACGTTTGGCAAGCAAGACTTGACCAAGGGCATTGTTAATCTTGTGGGCACCTGTGTGGTTAAGGTCCTCACGTTTAAGATAAATTTGCGCTCCACCGATATGATCAGTCAAACGTTTGGCGTGGTAAAGTGGCGTCTCACGTCCCACATAGTTTTTGAGGAGGTCATCCAATTCCGCTTGGAAACTTGGGTCTTCCTTGGCTTCACGATAGGCCTTGTCCAATTCAATAACGGCTGTCATCAGCGTTTCTGGAACGAACTGACCACCGAATTTTCCGTAAAATCCTTTTGCATCAGGTTGTTGATATGTCATGCTTTCACTCTTTCTATAAATGCTTTAATCTTGTCTAAATCTTTGTGACCATCTGTCTCGACACCTGAGGAAACATCTAAGGCATAGGGGTGGAAAGTCTCCTTGGCCTCTGCCACATTGTCCACAGTTAAGCCACCAGCGATGAAATAATCCTGCTCAATCTGCTTATCAGCCAAAAGCTGCCAGTCAAAAGTCTGACCGCTACCAGCAATGGGAGCATCAAAGAGAAGATAATCCGCCTGGCTCTTGACTTGAGAATCACTATCTGAAATCTGAATAGCTCGAATAACTGGTACTGAAATCTTTGGAATCAGAGCTTCATCAAAACTTCCATGAATCTGAACGATATCTAAAGGAACCTGACCAATCGCTTCTTCCAGTTCTTCAAGACTGGGTGAAACAAAGACACCGACGATTTTTGTCTGGCCTGTCACCTCTTTAGCCAGCTCGTGAGCTTGTTCAAGACTCACTTGACGCTTGCTCTTGGCGAACACAAAGCCAATGTAGTCAGCACTAGCTTCAACTGCAGTTGCTACCGCTTCTGGTGTCGATAGTCCACAAATTTTAACCTTTGTCAATTTGCAACTCCTTGACCTTTTCAGCCACATTGTCAGCCGTCATAAGGGCAGTTCCTACCAGAATCCCATTAAAATATGGGGCAACTAAGGCAGCATCCTGACCTGTAAAAATAGCCGACTCAGAAATATAAACAGGCTTGTCCTTGAAATGCGTTGATAACTCAAGACTGGTGTTGATATCTGTCTCAAAAGTGACCAAATTACGGTTGTTAACGCCGATAATCTCAGCACCAATACGATGAGCAACTTCCAATTCTGGCAGATTATGCGTTTCAACCAAGACTTCCAAGCCAAGGCTTGTCGCAAAATCATAGAGCTCCTTGAGACGAGCCTCTGGCAAGGCCGCTACAATTAAGAGAATGACTGTCGCACCCGCATTACGACTACGCACAATCTGTTTCTCATCAATAATGAAGTCCTTAGCCAAGGTTGGAATAGCCACCTGTGACGAAATTTCTTTCAAATAGGAAATATCACCCTTGAAGAAAACCTCATCTGTCAAAACAGAAATCATGGCTGCACCATTTTCTTCATAGGTCTTGGCCTGAGCCACAATATCCACATCTAGGTTAATATCACCCATACTTGGACTAGCTTTTTTCACTTCAGAAATAATTTGCAGCTTGTTTTGATTTGACTTGAGAAAATCATAAAGACGATAGGTCTGACGTAAGGGCTGCAAGTCTTCCATGACCAACTGGGCCACTTCTTTTTCTTTTTGTTCTAAGATTGTTGGGAGAAAGGCTTTACTCATACTTGTACCTCTTGGAGTTGGCGAAGTTTCTCTAGGGCTGAGCCGTCCGCAATCAATTGACGAGCAAGCTCAACACCTTCCTTAATAGTCTCAACCTTACCATTGGCAAAGAAGCCTAGACCTGCATTAAGCACTGTTGTTTCAAGATAAGGACTAGCTTCATTTTTCAAGACACTAAGGAGAATCTCTGCATTTTCCTTGGCATCGCCACCTGTGATGTCAGACAACTCAACCTTTTCCATACCCAAATCTTCATAAGTGAAAGTGTGCTGGCTGATGTGACCATCTTCCAAAAGGGTGTAGGTGTTGGTGCCATAGAGGGCAGCTTCGTCCATATTGTCAGGACCTGTGATAATAACCGCACGTTTACGTCCCAACTGTTGAATAGCATTAGCAACAATCTCCTGCAATTCCACACGATAGAGCCCCATGAGTTGTGTCTCAAGGTCAAGTGGATTAGCCAGTGGCCCAACCAAGTTCATAATCGTTGGAATCCCAAGAGCTTGGCGAGCTGGACCGATAAAACGCATAGCTGGGTGCATGGTTTGGGCAAAGATAAAGGCCAAACCAACCTCGTCAAGTGCTTTAGATAGGGTTTCTGGTGATGCCGCAACGTTGATTCCAAGGGCTTCAAGGACGTCTGCCGAACCAGATTTAGAGGAAATCGAACGGTTACCAGCCTTGGCCATACGGATACCACCCGCTGCTAGGACAAAGCAAACAGTAGTCGAAATGTTAAAGCTATAAGACTGGTCCCCACCAGTTCCACAGTTACACATAGCATCCGTGAAAGTCTCAGGCAAGGCAGTCGCATGTGATTTGAGGGCACGCACGATACCTGTGATTTCATCTGCTGTTTCCCCCTTAGTCTTAAGCCCCATAAGGAAGGCAGCGATTTGGCTTTCTGAGACTTCATTTTTGAGAATACGGTCAAAGACTGCTTGGACTTGATCTTGAGACAAGTCTTGGCGGTTTGAGATTTGTAGGAATATTTCTTTCATATCTGTTTTCCTTTTAAAAACTGTTCAATGTTATCTGATGCACGAGGAGAGGTTTTGAGCGTAGACAAATCTAGTTCAAAGACTGTCCACCTAGCCTGCAACGATTTTTACGAAATTTTCAACCATCTTAAGCCCATCTGGACTTCCGATGCTTTCTGGGTGATATTGCAAACCGTAAATAGGTAGCTCCTTATGTTGAATAGCCATGATTTCTTGATCATCAGTTGTGATAGCTGTCACATCAAAGCCCTCTGGCATTTGGTCAACAACGATGGAATGGTAACGCATGATTGGGACATCATTGTCGATATCCTTGAAAATAGGCGATGGCGTTTCAAAAGTGATGTTACTTTGTTTTCCATGCATGACATTTTTAGCCAAGCCAAGTTTACCACCAAAAGTTTCCGCAATAGCCTGATGCCCCAAGCAAATTCCCATCATCGGTTTTTTACCAGCGAAATCCTTAATCAAGGCTTCCATTTTACCCGCATCAGCTGGCCAACCTGGACCTGGTGAAAAAACTAGACCGTCAGCTTTTTCCGCCTCTTCATAGAGGGTCTCGTCATCGTTACGCAAGACCTTTACCTCTGTAAATGTCCCTAGGTATTGTGCCAAATTATAGGTAAAAGAGTCATAGTTATCAACTAATAAAATCATTGGGCATCTCCTATTCTTGTCATAGCTTTCGCCTTGTTAATCGTTTCGTAAAATTCATTTTCAGGAACACTGTCATAGACAACACCTGCACCTGCCTGAACATAGGCTTTTTGATTTTTGAGAATCATAGTACGGATAGCAATGGCAAAGTCCATATCTCCTGTCGCAGACAGATAACCAATAGCTCCCGCATAAATACCACGTTTTTCCTGTTCAAGCTCATAGATACGACGCATAGCACGAATCTTAGGCGCTCCTGACACGGTTCCAGCTGGTAGGGTTGATTTAAGAGCATCAAGGGCTGTCAATTCAGGCAAGAGTTGCCCTTTAACCACACTGGTAAGGTGCATCACATAGCGGAAATACTCAACCTCCATATACTTGGTCACCTTGACCGTACCATTTTTAGCAATCTTACCAATATCATTACGCCCCAAGTCAACCAACATACGGTGTTCCGCAGTTTCTTTAACATCATATGAGAGTTCATCCGCCAAGGCAGCATCTTCAGCCTCATTGGCACCACGAGGACGAGTCCCAGCAATCGGATTGGTGACCACCTCTCCATTTTTCACTGAAACCAGGCTCTCTGGGCTGGCACCAATCACCTGATAATCTCCAAAATCATAGAAATAAAGGTAGTTTGATGGGTTGGTCACGCGCAAGTTACGGTAGTAATCCAAAGGATCTCCCTCAAAGTCCGCTGAAAAGCGTTGACTAAGCACACATTGGAACATATCTCCCTCACGAATGAGTTTCTTAGCCTTAGCCACCATATCCATGAAGACCTCTTTTTCGATATGATTTGAAAATTGCAAGGCTTGTAAGGCTTGAGGTGTAAACTCGTTTGGCGCCTGAGTCTGGAGGTCCGTTACCACCTGCCCCAGAGCTTGACGCACCGCATCGTTGTCACGATCAGAGTAGATATTGTCCTCAACCACATAAACCTTTTCCTTCTTGTGGTCAAAAATCAAATAAGACTCGTAGATGAAGAAATGCATATCAGGTGTTCCAATCGTATCTTCAGGAATCTCACCGATATTTTCATAGAGACCAATCATGTCATAACCTGCAAACCCGATAGCACCACCTGCGAAAGGTAGGTCAGACTTTATGCCCTTGACTGTTACTTGGTCCAAGTATTCGAAAGGATCCTGATCAATCGCCTTACCATTTTCATAAAGAACACCATCCTTGAAGGTTACTTCAAAGACCGGATTATAGGCAACAATAGAAAAACGTGCATTTTCCTTCTCACGAGGAATAGATTCAAGGATAACCTTGTGTTCCCCCTGAACACGCATATAAGCCAAGATTGGTGTTAAGGTATCGGCTGGTAAAATTTTTCTCATAGTATTTCCTTTCAAACTGGTTTATCGAGAGTAATAAGACTGATACAAGACTCCTTTATAGGATGTATCGGTAGCATTATTGTTCTTTATTCACTTTCTCTTCCAAAGCAATAAAGGCTTGAATCATGCTTCGCCAAACACTTTCAGCCACATCTGGTGACAGGCCAAGCTCTAGTGCCTCCTTACGACGGTTAGCTATCACTTGGGCAACACGATCACTGGCCTGGACAGCAACCTTGTCTCCCTTGGGCTTAAGCCGTCCTGCCTTTTCCACAAGTATTTGACGTTGGGCCAGGAGTCGAATTAACTGACTATCAATATTATCAATATCACTTCGAATATCGTTTAATGCATCCATAATACCCAACCTTTCATTGAATAATGAAATAATACTTCTTTAAGGTAAATAGACCTTTAAAGATAAAAGTAAACAAAAAACCTCACAGAGAAAAACTCTGTGAGGGCATTAAATCTAGTTTAACACGGTACCACCTCAGTTAATGGTCTCAAAAAAACGACCATCATCTCTATCTCCTCTAACAAGGAGTTGCACGGTAAGGGGTGCCAACCGAGAAGAATATGTGTTACCTTCTCATTATCATCCAATCAGCCCAATGTTCGCTCATCTCGATTACCTACTCACAATCACCGCAGGCTCCCTGAAAATCTAAGACCAGTTACTTTCTGATTTACTAACTATTGTACTCCTTTTTAAAAAGATGTCAAGAATTTTCTGTTAATTTTGACAATTCTCCTCCTATAAGATTCGTCTATACCTAATCCAGAAAGTGAGATAGTCTTGTCCCTAAGCTACACAAAATAAAAAAGCCCCCAAAGGGACTTCTTGGTTTGATAAACAACGGCAGGGTGACAGTCCTGCATCTCTTTCAGACCCGAAGGTGCGGCGGCTGCCTCTTCCGCCCTCGTTGTTACTTCTTAACTATATTATATCACATTTTCTTAGCTCTACCAGCATTTAGATAATTTTTCAGCTTAGAATCTTTAATCACAAACATGGTACGGACATTAAGTTTATCACATAATCTGACCGCTACCAGAACATTACCATCAATACGTTTGATGAATTCCAAGGACTGGCCATTAGGATGGCGACCAATATAGTCCGGATGAGCAATAATCTCTGGAATCCGTTCATAGGTAGCATCAAAATCACTGAATTCCTGGCGATGTTTTTCCATATGCTTCTTACGTTGTGCAGACAGCGTGATTTCTTCACCAGGCTTGTAGTCCAAATCAAAAGTTTTAATGACTTTTGGCGTCAAGTGACCTACTATTTCCATGCTTCTATTGTACCACACCTCATACACATCAAGGCTTTTCCTACTGTTCAGCTATCAAAAAACTCAAGCCTGTTACCAAGCTCGAGTTTTGCTTTATGCTTTTTGAAAAGCACCTTGTTTGTAGCTAATCCAGAAGAAAAGCGGTGTACAGATAGCCATTGCTACTAGATAGATTGGCAAGGTATAGCTATTAAGTGTCGAAATCTCAATCACATCTCGAAGATAGTAAGAGCTGATTAAGAAGCCAAAGACTGAGTAAATAATCAAGGCCACACGCCCCTTATTCAACGGAATACAAGCACGAATAACGGCAAGGACACCCGTTGATCCCATCATATAGTAAGACAGCGTCAGCATATCCGTATTGCTCATGCCAAGATAGACCTGGGACAGATGGAAAATAAGAACACTGATAACCAGCATCAAGGCATTAGGAATAGATAACTGGAGCGAACGTCTGAGGAAATGTTTCTCAACAGGTCGAATATTACGTTCGAAGGTCAAAATAAATGGTGGAAGACCCTCAATAAATTGACCCGCCAAAGTCATCTGAACCTGAATGAATGGGAAGACCAAGAGGTACTCTGCCTTTCCAAAAACAATACTGGCAATACAGATAAGTCCCAAAAGGAAGGAATAAACCGTTTTGATGAGGAAAATAGGTGCAATGTGGGCAATATTATTAACCACACGACGTCCCTCAAATAGAATTTCAGGAATATCCTTAAACTCAGAATCCATAAGCACCAAGTTGGCAATCTGACGAGTAGCGGGATCCCCTTCAGCCATAACAATCGAACAGTCCGCTTCACGTAGTGCCAAGATATCGTTGACACCGTCACCAGTCATAGCTGTGGTATGCCCGTTGGCATTAAGCGTTTGGATTAACAACTTCTTCTGATGTGGAGATACGCGGCCAAAGATTGCCGTATCTTCAGCCAAAGCCTCCAACTCCTCATCACTGACCTTAGAACAGTCAATATAGCTTTGATAATCCGCAAAACCAGCCTGGTGTGCAATATGAGAAACCGTCACCGGATTGTCACCAGAAATAATCTTCAGCGTCACATCTTCTGAACGTAGGTATTCCAGAGTTTCTGCAGCATCCTCACGAATCGGATCGGCAATTTCAAGTAAGGTCAAGCCTTCAACGTCATTCGGCAAACTCATAGTCTCTGTATCAACCGCTGACTGACTCCATGCCAAAATCAAAACACGAGAACCACGAGCCTGCGCCTGATCGACTGCTTTTGGATTTTCCTTAAGAAGCATCTCAGGTGCTCCCAAAAAGAGAGTTCCGATTCCATCAATGCTCATAGCACCCCATTTACGATCACTTGAAAATGGAATAATATCCCCTACCTGATAGTGATGCTCCAGACCTTCATAGGCATTTCGAATCGCCTGAGCCGTTGCATTTTTATCCTTGCTATGTTGCATATAAGCCGCAAGCAAACGCTCCAACTCCTCTTTCGTAAAACGCTCTGACAGTAGTTCCAGACCTTTAACTGTCATCTTTCCTTGTGTAATCGTCCCTGTCTTATCTAAACAAAGCACGTCTACACGGGCCAAGGTTTCAACAGAGTACATCTCTTGCACCAGAATATGTTTCATCCCAAGTTTAATGACGGCCGTCAAAAGAGATGTAATAGTCAAAAGGGCAATTCCCTTAGGCAACATTCCCAGAAGGGCTGTCGAACTGGTAACTACCGACTCTTGAAGGGAGAGCTGTTTAATCAAGTAAGCCTCAAAAAAGAGCGCAAGTCCAAACGGTATGACAATCTTTCCCGTAAACTTAGCAATCTTGTCCATATTATAAAGAATACGGGACACGATTGGCTTATGAGTCTTAGCCTCTAGCATGAGCTTGTTGGCGTAATTGTCCTCGGCTACGTTAATGACCTTAGCATAGACCTGACCGCTCACAAGATAAGAACCAGAGAGCAACTCCTTCCCATCTTTCTTTAGAATGTGATCACTCTCACCAGTCAGCATGGCCTCGTTAAGCTCGGCTATCCCATCAACAACCACGGCATCACTAGGCACCTGTTCACCCGCAGACAAGAGCATAATATCATCCAAGACAATATCCTGAGGATCAATAGAAGTCACCTCGCCATCACGCACCACACGGATCTGATCCTTATTCATGAGATTGAGCTTATCAATCATGCGACGGGCACGCAACTCTGTCATCATCCCCGTAAAGGCATTAAGCACAATGATTCCGAAGAAAAAGAGATTCGACCAAGCCTGAACAGCAATCAAGGCCACAAAAATAGCAAAATTGAGCATATTAAAGGAGTTAAAGACATTACGTCTAAAAATCTCCCAGTTGCTGGAGCCAGTTTTTGCTTTAAAATGATTTGTTTTACCGGCATCTATCCGCCGCTTGACCTCCACCTGCGTCAAGCCTTGTAACTGTTTTTTCATAACTTTCATAGTAGCATAAAAATGAGGTGTTTTCAAAGGTTAGCCGTCATGGATAGCCAGGAAATAGACCTATTATATCGAACCACTCTCCCAACTATTTCACTCAACCTAAACTACTTTCAAATAGTAAAGGCAGGAGTCCCTACAAAACACTTCTATGCTATCCTTTTCTCTAGTTAAACCTACTTTGATAAATTAAATTAAACAGCCATTGAAGATTGATTAATGGTTTTGGTTGAGCATCAATCACAGGTTGAACAGTCTCTCTAATTTCTTTTTGGACTTTTCGTTGATTATACTTAATCTTGTGATAATGTTCATCAAAAGCATGTTGGACAGAAAAATTACGATTTAAAAGATAGTCATCACCAGATGCCGAACTAAAATATAGAGTATCACCTGAAAGACCTAATATAGACGTTTTCGTTCCTTTATTTCTAGTTATAGCGTACATTCCATCATCATCATAGCTAATATCTTCTATTTCCGGTGTGTAGGCCCAACCCATATTCTCCATTAGCATAATGACATCCGGATCTGTCCCCTCCTTATGAGGGGTATGCTGAGCATAATAAACAGAGTTAAATTTTAAATTAATAAAGGTAAATAGGCCCATTCCCAAGACTGTATACAGCCCTATAATTAGTCCTACAAAAATCCCTAAAATATTTCTTTTTTTCATCGTCATCTTCTCTTTCTTTTTCTCTAGTTAAACCTACTTTGATAAATTAAATTAAATTAAACAACCACTGAAGATTGATTAATGGTTTTGGTTGAGCATCAATCACAGGTTGAACGGTCTCTCTAATTTCTTTTAGGACTTTTCGTTGATTATATTTAATCTTGTGATAACGTTTGTCAAAAGCATGTTGGATAGAAAAATTACGATTAAGAAGATACATATCATCTGACTCCGAATGAAAAAATAGATTATCATTTGGAAAACTTAATATAGACGTTTTAGTTCCTTTTTCTCTAATTATAGCATACGACCCATCATCATCATAGCTAATACCATCTATTTCCGGTGTATAGGCCCAACCCATATTCTCCATCAGCATAATGATGTCCGGTTCTGTTCCCTCCTTATGAGGAATATGCTGAGCATAATAAACAGAGTTAAATTTTAAATTAATAAAGGTAAATAGGCTCATTCCCATGACTGTAACTAGCCCTAAAAATAGTCCTATAAAAATCGCTAAAATATTTCTTTTTTGCATCGTCATCTTCTCTTTCTTTTTCTACGACCAAACAATTTCTTGATCGGATTAACAATAAACCATTGTACACTATTTTTAACAAGTCTCATAATTTAAGGATTGGTGGCTTTGTAACTGATCTAACATTTTTATGAACAAGAAAAAATCAAGTCTTAACAAATTCCTCCAATACTTCTCCTCACTTTGTTAATCAAGCTAAACATGGTATAATAGTTAAGATTTTTATACTACTTATTTCTGGGCAGAAGTGGGCAGTAAAATTTAAGAAACAGGGGCTAAACCCTTGGTATGAAAGGAATCTAGAAAATATTATGATGAACATGCAAAACTTGTTTCATGATTTTTTAAGTCTTGTTAACGTCAGAAATATTGATTTAAAGCCTTTCTTGATTCCAAAAATTAAACTAAAATGACCTGAAATCATTTCAATAAGACTAAAAATAGACTATGCAGTATCTTCTACGTAATTAGAATAAAAAACGGCACTATCATGTGATAGCGCTGTTTTAAATTTTTATAACAGTGGTTGGTTTAAAATACTATCTAATGTAACCCCTTCTTCCAGTTGAGAATCTCTCCATCTATCATAGACTTCATCTGCATATGAAAAGATATTGTATTGCTGTTGCAGATATTCTTCAAGATTGAATTGTAATCTGGAATAATCAAATTTCTCCACTTTGATATCATCCCATTGATACATACCCGTTAACTTTTCAGTTAACTTTTCTTGAAATTCTGAAACCTGCTTTTCAACTTCCCAATCCAAATCAAAGCCATCTGGATCATTAGTAAAATCAACGACTTCCTCTTCTAAAGTACTGCTACTGTCCAAATAATCTTGGAGCAACTCGATTTTTTTCTGTCTAAAAAAGCCATAGCAGTACATCTCTTTTAAAGATCCTTCTTGATAATCATCATCTTCTATACTTACCTCATAAATTATGTCACTTATCGCATCTACGATAGCATCTAGTTCTTCCGAGTCAAGATAAGGACTATTTACCAGTTTATCTAAAACACTTTCATCATCAAGAATACTCAGAAATATTCTTTTCATTGCTTTATCATCAGAATAATAAATCTGACTAATAATATTTCTCCACCCATTCTGATAAATATTTAAATTATTCCACCCATCATATATTCTCAGCAACCCCTCAAAATCATTCTTAAATTTTGAAAATTGACTTAAATATATAATAGCTAGGATTTTTTCGCCAATAAAATCATCTTTATCCTTAAAGTTCTCCCAATCATCTAGTAGTTTACTAAAAAATATATTCTGCGACTCATTTAATTCACGCCATACATAACCATCGACCCCTTTACATAATTGGTGAAGGTAAATAGAGTTCTTAGTTATTTTTTCAGTTATTTTGGGATACTCTTTTAATTTATCATTTAAAAAATCAATTATGCTAGGATTAAAAAAGTCTACCATACTGTCATCATCAAAACTTTCTTTTTTAAAAGTAAGCCATGAACCATCAAGTTTTTTTAACGATTTCTTAAAATCAAATATTGGATTAAGTTTCAAAGCATGCAGTGAGTTTATCAACCACTCTTCTTTGATAGGAAAGCTATCAAATCGTAATAAAGAAAATAACAAGTATTTTTCTTCATCCTTCAGATTGTTAAATAAATTATTGTAAAGCTGATTAGGATGCTCAAGATTATATACTACATAAACATAAAAATTTTCGTTAGAATCCTTAAAATTATTTGCTATTAATTCTACTAACCTAGGAAAGTAATTTCGATGTCGTACAATTCTTATCCAATCTCGTCCAATAAGATCGTTATATTTTTCTACAAGCTCTTTCTTGTCATCGTTTTCAAGATAGTGTAACTTTCGTTCAAATACTTTCCTAAAAATATAAGCTTTATCTATATCAGAATACTTATATAAATCAATGATAAATCTTCTTTTCTCTGTAAATTTTTCATCAATTAGTTTTTGAAATTCAAAATTCATTGATGTTGCATCTTGGAGAATTTGAGTTCGAGAGTTTAAACAAATAAAAAGATTGTTAGTATTAGTAGATGCTGAATATAATTTTCTTATATCTTGCAATACCCTCTCTCCAACATCAAACTTATTACGCCCTAAGAAATCATCAAAAACCACAAAAAGATTTCTATCATCATTAAATCTATAGTTTCCATTGTATAATTTTAGAACATCGTTAATATCTTCTACTCTACGAACAATAATATCAAAAGTATTTTCATTACTATTTAGAAATAAATTTCCAAGCATTGAGCAAGTTGTTGTTTTTCCAATTCCCGCTGGTCCTTGAATTAATACAATATGTTCTCTTTGTAAAATATGATATGCTTCCCTTAGAAAAGACGTTTCAACAAAATATTCCGAATTAAAATCTGAAAAATAATCCTGAGACTCTGCTTCTACAGATTTTAATTTCTCACTTCTCAAAATATTTGAAATATCTTTTTCCAGTAATCCATAATAT
>NZ_JACLQM010000011.1:0-64934 GCF_016648655.1 Streptococcus sp. 17.1 | reverse complement strand
AGGGGGACTTTTTTGATACATCGCTAAAAGCTTTTCGGAACCACTAGCACAGCTAGTGGTTTTCGTGAGACAAAAAAGGGCGTGACAAGCACGCACATTACCTACATTCTAACAAATGAAAATATTAAAAGTAATAGAAAAAACCAGAGCTTATGCCCTAGTTTTCTATCTATTTTGCTATCACTAAATTATCTGTTTTATCGCTTCATTTAGCTAATTCCTTGAAGGCATCTAAATGACGAGACAAAACAGAGTTAGCCACATCGTCGACTGTGACCTACTCTGCAACTTCTGTCTCACCTTATTCTTTTTTAATTAAGGTGTCATATTCTACCAATACATACTTGGGCTTATTATTTTTTAGAATCACTGCAGTCCCCTTGCTGTCGACCATACGAGCAACTTTAGAAAAATTTTGGTTAGCTTCAGAAATGGGAACTAAATTTTCAAGATTAATCTGCATCATAATCCCCTCCCTAGATTTATCATAGCATTTTTTAGAGAAAACCAGTAAATAGGATATATTTGTCCTAGAAAGCGATTCTAAGACAATTAAAGTACATCCTTGTTTCAAAAGTTTGCAGATTTGAACTTCGTTTTGTTATAACATACATAAATAAACATTTGTTACGATAAAACATCGAAAAAACTATTTAATAGGTGATAAAAAATAACCTCCAATACATATTACATGTACATGGAGGTTAGTGCACCTTTTCGATATTAAAAAAATAATCTAGATAATCACTGATTTCATTAGAGGTATTCGCTAATGACTTTTTGATATCAATGACACCTAATAGTTCGAGATGTTCATTAAATATTTTGTTATAATCAATATTCGCTGTCAATAAAATAATTTGTGCATAAACGTTACTCCTCCTAATTTTTTTAACTTTTTTCCATAATTACAATTCTTTGTAAATGTGATAAAATAAAGAGTGTTAGTTGCTGTAGTAATCCTTATAGAATTAAAATGATTGTTAACTTTAACTTTTAACTTATATTTTTTAATATACTTTTTAACAGTTATCAACAACCAAAAGTGCCTCACAATATTGAACATACTTCACCTCCAATTCCTATTTTTATTATAGCTTGGTTATACCATTTAATTTGTCATATATCATAAACGGTTCATTTTTTGTCATTTACAGTAAAAGTATACCGATATAATAGTTTCTAGAACTGTTACGATATACCGGTTTTATGACTACTATCATTACTTAAAAGTTTCCATACTTATATGTGTACTGCATATTAGGGAAAATTATCTGTATTTGCAAAGAAACATGGATTTTTATTTAGACGTCCTAAAAAAACAAAACAAATATATTTTCATACTGGAAAAAGACTTCAATGTCTTTTACTACAGTACTAAATATTTTATCGAATGGAGAGTACACTAATTGTTAAATATTTTTATTTTAGAAGACGAATTTTTACAACAAACACGAATAGAGACCGTTATTAAGGATGTTATTGCAAAAAAATCTCTAAAATGTAAAGGACCTGAGATTTTTGGAAAACCTAGCCAGCTACTTGATGCGATTACCGAAAGAGGTTCTCATCAACTTTTCTTTTTAGATATTGAAATTAAAGGAGAAGAAAAAAAGGGGCTAGACATTGCGAAAGAAATTCGGAAAAAAGACCCTAATGCAACAATTGTTTTTGTAACAACACATTCAGAATTTATGCCAGTCACTTTTAAATATAGAGTTGCTGCACTAGATTTTATCGATAAAGCTTTGGATGATGAAGATTTTTATGAACGTGTTCATTTAGCAATTGAATATACCATGAATAAAATGGGTGCTACTATTGCCCAAGATTCATTTACTTTTGAAACAGCTACGGCTCAAGTTCAAGTTCCTTTTAACAATATCTTATTTTTTGAAACGTCTCCAACAATACATAAAGTTATTTTGCATACTAAAGAAGAACGAATGGAGTTCTACGCCAGTATTTCAGAAGTTGAACGAGCTGACGACCGCCTATATCGATGCCATCGTTCATTTATCGTTAATCCTGAAAATATCGTTAAGATCAATAAAGAAGAGAAAATGGTAATGTTTGAAAATAATAATGAATGTCCCATTTCCCGTACGAAATATAAGGGCCTCCTAGAAAAAGTTAAATCTCTGAAAAGCTAAGGTGTTTCTATGGATATAGTTATAAATTTATTGCTGTTCTATTCTAAGATATTAGTAGCATTGTTACTGTTTCAACAGGTTAGTAACCAACCAATCAAACCTTTGTGGTGTATTATTGGTCCATTTTTGTATGTTCTACTCCTCATCATATGTCCTCCTGTTGGGTACTTTACTTTCTTTTTTATCTTTATTGCTTATAACATATATCAAAATAAGTATGGTAGTAAAACACTTGATATTTTTTATGGCTTGTACCCCGTTATCGTTGAAAGCTTGCTAGGTAGAATGTTAGGATTCTACGTTTTTCCTCTACTAGGAGTCTCTGTCTTCAATGAAGTCAAACTAAGTTGGTATGATATCTTAATTGAATTACTGGTTTTCCCTCTTCATTTACTCATAGTAAAATCTCTTAGGTTAGATTTTAACGAAATAAAAGAAGGTTTCAAGCGTTACTATTTCAAGTATTTATTATTACTGACCAACATCTCTATGTTTGTATATATGTTCTTAGTTTCTATATTGGTTATTTATAGAGACAAATTAGCTGATGCAGATAACTGGAGAGGACATATTAATAACTTTTATATTGTTCTGTTTTTTGTAATGCTACTCTATCTCAATGCAATTTCAAAAGAAAAACTAGAGAAGGAAATTATTGATCAAAAAGATACTCAACTAAATGAACTATCTATCTATAGCCATCATGTTGAATCACTTTATGAGGAAATTAGAAGTTTCCGTCATGACTACATTAATATTTTGACCAGTCTAAAATTAGGAATTGATAATCAAGATATTGAAGCTATTAAAACTGTTTACAATGGCGTACTTAGAGATAGTGCAAACCAATTCTATGATAGTAAGTTTGATATTGTTAAACTTAGTAATATTAAGAATGATGCTATCAAAAGTATTCTTTCCGCTAAATTACTTGAGGCACAAAATAGGGGAATTTCAATTTCTGTTGAGATTGAAGAACCTGTTAGTAATTTTAGGATAGAATTACTAGATTTCATAACTGTTCTTTCTGTCCTTTGTGATAATGCCATTGAAGCCACCATTAAAGCCACAAGTCCTAGAATGACTGTTGTTTTCATAAATAATGATGATTCATTGGTACTTATCGTTGAAAATAGTATAAAATCAGAAAAAGTGGATGTTAGTCATATTTTTGCTAGGGGGTACTCTAGTAAAGGGGAAGGAAGAGGCCTTGGGTTACATAATGTAAATAGCATATTGGAAAAATACCCTAAATCTACGATTACCACTCGTAGTGCAAATCATCTCTTTTCTCAAACTATCAGATTTTGTAAGTAAGTCTCAACTTTTAACTTTAACCTCTTTAATCGACTTAGGTTTTGCATTTGAATAGTCTGTTTCTAGTATTTTTGCTACATAACTTAATAATTTTGGGGACCACTAGCATAGCTAGTGGTTTTCGTAAGACCAAAAAAAGACAGTAACTTCAGAATAGTTACTGTCTTTTTTTATTTCATGTTTATCTTAAAGCCTTGATAGACTTGAAAAGTGGTTTATAAAGACTTCTTAATCATTTATCAATGCCCTACATCTGAATATGAAATATAATAACGTTGCCCATCTTTGACAAAACTATACCAGTTTCCATCAGGTAAAATTTCATATTTATCCCAATCAACATCACCTGCAGGCATTTTAGAAACAACCCCACTGTCTTTATCTGGTGCAGCATATACAGGGGTTTCCTCATCAAGTGTCAATGTTCCAGAAGTAGCTGTCCAAGCACCTCGACCACCTTCAACTCCTCCAACTTGAGAAGTTGGTGTTGTTGCTTCAGCCACTTGCCCACCATCTGTGGTACCTGCTTGAGCTTGTTCTTGAGAAGAAGTTTTAGGTGCTACTGCTGAAGCCTGATTGTCATTTTCTTCATTTGAAACTGCTGAAGATGATGATTGAGCTGCTTTCTTATCCTTCTTAACAGCTTTACTTGAGCTAGAAGATGATTTCTTAACCGTCCTGACTGAGCTACTACTTGAGCTAACACGTGCCGACTCATGAGTATTAAACTTAGTCACTAAGAAGATAGCGAGGATAACTACAATAAGAGCTGATAGGATACCAATGAGTTTAGTTGTTGTTTTCATGATTGACGTTCCTTTTCTTATGATTTACAAGATTAGTATAATATAAAGACAACTAAAGTTTCATTGAAGTCATAAACTGTAGTTTTTTCGTCATAAAAGGACAACTTCTTCTATTTTTAGCATCTATTTTAAATGATAGTCTTTATAATATTATTCGTCATGATACAGAATTAAATGAAAAACTTGCACAACACGAATGAGATTACTTAGAGGGTGAAAGACGTGATCCAGCCCCTACTTTGCTATTTGGATATGACGCTAAAACAGATAATGAATCAGATTTTCGTTGTGAAGAATTGACTATTGAAAATGAAAATTTATAAAAAGGGTAGTTCTCGTATTTTTTCTACGACTAATATCAAACATAATATATTTAGAAAAATTGAAAATAAGGAGATAATAAATGATAAATCATGTCAATTCCCAAATAAAAAATAGGAGAAGAAATACAGTTATTGCAAGAGGAAAAATCATAAATATAGAACATAATGAGGATTACTCTTACTTAAAATTATTTATTCGAAATGGCGCTGGACTAAGACATACTTACTTAACATTTAGATATGATCCAAAAATATTTTATATTAGTAAAAATCAATATGTGATAATTACAGCACATATTGAAAATAAACAAAACCAGTCTAAAATAGAAAAACAAAAACTGCCAAAGAATTTTTGGCAGTTTTTTTGGTAGGGAACCTATTAATTCAAACAGTTTCTCATAATCGCTTATCGTAAAAAAAACCAGAGCTAATGCCCTGGTTTTCTTTATTAAGCGACTTGAGTCGTCACCTTATTATTTAAGAGTAACTGAAGCTCCAGCTTCTTCAAGTTTAGCTTTGATTTCTTCAGCTTCAGCTGCAGCAACACCTTCTTTAATAACTGATGGTGCACCGTCAACGATAGCTTTAGCTTCTTTAAGACCTTCGCCTGTGATTTCACGTACAACTTTGATAACGCCAACTTTTTTGTCGCCTGCAGATGTCAATTCAACGTCGAATGAATCTTTAGCAGCACCAGCGTCAGCAGCACCAGCTGCAGCAGCAGCTACAGGAGCAGCAGCAGTTACGCCAAACTCTTCTTCGATAGCTTTTACAAGGTCGTTCAATTCAAGGATTGAAGCTTCTTTAATTTCAGCAATAATGTTTTCAATGTTCAATGCCATTGTGATTTCCTCCAAATGTGTTTTTTAATATAGTGTTTTAAACGTAGCTTAGGCTACGAGTTGTGAAGATGGGCTTATGCAGCACCGTCTTCTTTGCTTTCTGCAACCGCTTTGACAGCGTATGCAACGTTGCGCACTGGCGCTTGAAGTACAGAAAGGAGCATAGAAAGCATACCTTCTTTGTTTGGAAGTGATGCAAGAGCGTTGATTTCTTCGACTGAAGTGAACGCACCGTCAACAACACCACCTTTGATTTCAAGAGCTTCTGCGTCTTTAGCAAATTCGCTAATAACTTTTGCTGGTGCGATAACATCTTCGTTTGAGAATGCTACTGCAGATGGACCAACAAAAAGTTCTTTAAGGTCTTCAAGACCTGCTTCTTCAGCTGCACGGCTCAAGATAGAGTTTTTGATAACTTTAAATTCAACGCCTGATTCACGAAGATTACGACGAAGAACTGTATCTTGGTCAACTGTAAGTCCACGAGAGTCAACAACAACGATAGATGCTGCTGCTTTCATTTTCTCAGCGACGATAGCAACCTGTTCAGCTTTCTTAGCAATAATAGCTTCACTCATTAGTAGTTTTACCTCCGTTTTTATTTTTGGGCTAGGCACAAAAAAATCGTACCTAAACCTAGACACGAAAGTACAATACGTTACAAAAAAATAGTTACGTTTTGTGCCTCGGTTGGATGTTTACGAGTCTTGCTCCCCAACTGTCTTAGGTCAGTTTTTTCAAACCTTATTTATAATATCATGACCTAAATCAGACGTCAAGAAAAAAATGCAATTTTTTTATTTTTTTCTCTTTCTTTTTTCGAAGACCATAAAACCTCTCAAAATCTAAAGATTTCAAGAGGTTATTTCTAATCATACCTAAGGGCTTCGATAGGATCGAGTTTCGAAGCTTTATTAGCCGGTAGGAGACCAAAGATAATCCCTACAGCTGCTGAGAAGGCTATGCTTCCCATGGCTACACCAAGAGAAACCGTCGCTTTAAGGTCCATGGCATTCCCAATTGGACCAACGACTAGGGCTGCAAAGCCTAGCCCAATCAAACCTCCCAGAATAGTCAGAACCATCGACTCAATCAAAAACTGGGTCAAGATTTTACGACGTGTAGCACCTAAAGCCTTACGAAGACCAATCTCTCGTGTCCGCTCAGTTACCGAAACCAACATGATGTTCATAACACCGATTCCGCCAACTAATAATGAAATCCCAGCAATAGCTCCGACAACGGTGGTAATGGTTCCAAAGATCGTATTCACCTGATCTAGGGTCGAACTCATATCTGCCGCCTTATATTCTCCATTGTCATCTTGGGCCAACTGGGTCAAGCGTTTAGCAGCATCCTTAGCAACGCTACTACTATTTTTCACATCGGTCACATGGAAAAAAATCTGGCCAATAGCATCAGTGTTATTTTCAGCCGCTAACTGGGTATTGGCCACAAGAGCTGTTCCAATTTCACCATAGGCACCGATTGCTGTGTCTTTATTCTTATAAACACCAATCACACGATAATCATTGTTCCCAATAGTAACCACTTGGTTAAGGGCATCCCCATTCGTCTCAAAGAGTTTTTTAGCCACCATCTGATCAATGACAATAACTCGTGAAAAGTTTTTATAATCATTGTCTTGCAAGGAACGTCCTGTCAACATCTCT
Source organism: Streptococcus sp. 17.1 (assembly GCF_016648655.1). Lineage (NCBI taxonomy): Bacteria > Bacillati > Bacillota > Bacilli > Lactobacillales > Streptococcaceae > Streptococcus > Streptococcus sp. 17.1. The sequence continues at coordinate 57,820 of NZ_JACLQM010000011.1, read as the reverse complement.
AACTTTTTAGCTTTAAAGTAGCCCTGACTGGCACCTGTGATATTAACATTCTTAACAGTCTTTTTTTGTAGGGAGATAGAGGAAGTTAGGCTGTTAGTCACAAAATAACTATCAATACCAGGCGTCTGCCTAGCCACTTGCTCCAACCAAACTTCTTTAACCGGTTTGGTAGGTTGTGCCAAATCTGCATAGGCAGGATCTAGCTCCTCACCCTTGGCTTCATAGTAAACTTGAACTGTATCCTTGTCACCAGTCACACTATCGGTAACACTCTGACGCATTCCATTTCCTAGCCCCATGATAAGTACTACCGCAGCAACACCAATGATGATTCCCAACATGGTCAGGAAGGACCTCATCTTGTGTGAACGGATAGAACTAAGAGCAAATTTCCAATTTTCCATTCTTACCTCCTAGTCAATCCGAACGCTATCAGTCGTGTCTTGAGTGATTTCACCATCACGAATGACAATCTTACGTCGGGCATAGTCTGCAATCTCTGGCTCATGAGTAACCATGATGATAGTCTTTCCTTCACGGTTCAGCTGGGTTAAGAGCTCCATAATCTGCATCCCTGTCTTGGTATCAAGAGCACCCGTAGGTTCATCCGCTAAAATGATTGCCGGATCGTTAGACAGTGCACGCGCGATGGCAACCCTCTGCTTCTGTCCACCAGACAACTCTGACGGTAGGTGATGGCTACGGTCTGACAAGCCGACTTTTTCCAAGAATTGTTGCGCCCTTTGTTTGCGTTCGCGTGGAGATTTCCCTGCATAAATCAAAGGAAGCTCTACGTTCTTTTGGGCACTTAACTTTGGCAAGAGAAAAAACTGTTGAAAGATAAAGCCAATCTGGTCATTTCTTACCTTGGCTAGACGATTTTCAGAGAGATCAGCCACATCCTCGCCCTCGAGTTGATAGGAACCTGTAGTCGGTTGGTCAAGAAGACCGATAATATTCATAAGGGTTGATTTCCCTGATCCAGAAGGGCCCATGATTGCCACAAAGTCCCCTTCTTCTACCGATAAGTCAATCCCCTTAAGGACCTGCAAGGACTCTTGACCATTTTTGAAAGACTTGGTGATACTCTTTAAAACCATAAGTGCTGGCTTAGTCACTAGACCTCACCTCTTCTCCACTAATGTCTTTTGATTGTTTGCTATCAGCATCCGTCACATCTTTTAGGGTTTCGCCATCCTTAAAGGATTTATCTGCCTTGGTGATAACTTTTTGACCTTCTTTAAGTCCTGAAGCAATTTCCTGTTGCTTGGCATCCGCATTACCAAGTTTGACCTTGACTTGCTTGATTTTCTGAGTTTCATCATCGTAAACCCAGACATAGTTGTCAGAGCCTTTCTTGGTCACAGCAGTTACAGGAACCAACAAGGCATCATCATCTTTTGTCACTTCGAGAGATACATTAAAACCTTGTTTCAGTTTTCCGATAGGACTAGTCAATTGAACCTTGTATTCATACTGAGAACCTGACTGACCTGAGGTGCCAGATGTCCCCGTTGACTGGTTGGCATTTTGCTTAGGATAATTGGAAACATAGCTGACCTTCCCTGTCCAAGTTTGGTCTGGGTATACTTTGGAAGTAATCTTGACCTTTTGCCCCACTGAAATATTTGGGATGTCATATTCTGTTAAGGTCCCTTGAATCTCAAATTGGCCTTCACTTGTCACATGAACTAGGGTTTGGCTCTCTTTTGAAGCAGGGTCCACAGAGTCCGCGACTTCTACGACTGTCCCATTAGCATCTGAAACAATGACTGTTTGGTTGAGAACATCTTGTGCCTTTTCTAGCTCTGATGCTGCATTTGCAATGGCATCATTATAATCTTGCAAGGTTTGGTAATTACTTGCCTCGGTTTGCTGACGCTGTTGAGGACTAACGGTAGTTGTCGAATCATCCTCATCCGAATCACTACTTGTTTGTGCTGAAGCCCCAGGAGCCGTCCCATACTGTTGGAAATAATTACGGTCACGAACTGCCTTATTGTAGGCACGACTAGCCGTATCATAAGCCGCTTGGGCTGAGGTGCTATCGTATTGGACCAGTTGCTGACCGACGCTAACTTCCTCACCCACAGAGACTGTTACAGTGGCATTGCGTCCAATGGTATTGTCAAAATAAACATACTGTTCCGACTGAGCCTTCACCATGCCAGTCAGAAGGGTCGACGAGGCTAGCTGCCCCTTAGTTACCTTACTTGCTGTAGGGGACTCAGAAGCCTTATCTTTCTTGCCACCACCTGCAAAAAGGTTAAAGCCTAGGACCAAAAGGACAAGGAAGCCAATTCCTCCAATGATCCAAACTCTTTTTTTATTTTTAAATAACTTTGGACTGATTTTCTTTCGCATATGTCTCTCTTTTCTTTTTTGTATCACATAAATAAAACAATTGTAATACTTTTAACTTTCAGTGTCAATGGCCTTCGCTTACATCCATGACACCATAATGCAGCTTTTGATTGGGCCGAACCTGGCGTTCAAAACCAAGTTCTTCAAAAACGGTATCTCGAAAATGTGCCTTGATTATAATTTTTTCCCGTGCAACACGTTTAGCTTCTTTTAGCCATTCTTCTGTCAGACGGCTACCATTGGCCAGAGGTTTGATAGCTTGTAGATTTTCTGATTCCTTGATAGTCTCTGAAAACATAGGATCAGCATAAATGATATCAAAAGAGTGATCAGCCTGAGACTTCAAAAAGGATAAGCTATCGCTCTTAATGGTCTTAATAGACCGCATCGCTTTTTCAAGTTGCTTGTCATCTGTCTGATAAGTGGCCAGACCACGAGAAACTACCTGAAAAATCACTTCTTGACTCTCAAGGGCAGTCACCTTATTTCCCGCTGCCGCCATAACTAGACTATCGGAAGCCAGCCCCATGGTCGTGTCGAGAATAGACTTGCTAGACGAACCCAAAAGATTGACTAGAGCATCGTGTGGTGCCTTAATCCGAAGAACTGCCGTATCTGGATGAAAGGACAGCTCACTGCCATCCTCATTGACAAAAGACAATCTGTCTTTATATAGAAGATAAAAGGGGTCAAATCGCTCTAAACATTTCGCCAAGGATAACTTGCGACGAGGCTGGTAGTCAGCTCCCAGTTCGTGGGCCAATTCTTGGGCACGCGCAATCAAGGCCTCATTTTCACGTAAAGATGTGGTAATAATCATGTTTCTAGTATAGCAGAATCTTAGGAAACAAAACCATAGTCTTAGCTTTCATTTTAATTTGATAGCTTACATTTGTGTAAGAAAAAAGCCCCCAGTAAGGCTGAGACTCAGAACATAATTAAACTATTTTTAAATATGAAATAGATTTTGCGAACCTAGTAAGCTTATACCGAGACTTTTCGTAGTGATAAAAACGTCTGAAACGATTAGTTTCAGGCGTTCGGAAGTTTTGAGACTTCCGGCTCAAAACTGAGTCATGGAACTTCGCAGAAGGTCGCTGACGACCGTCATCACTTAAGAAAAGTCTCAAAAGAAAACTTTGTCTTCAAAAAAAAAGCCCCAGCAAAGCTGAGACTCTATTTCGTGATTAGATAGCTTCTGTTGTAAAGCTACGGCTTTCAAGCACACGCACCATAGCATCTGCTGTGTCAAGCGCTGTGAAGAGTGGAATTCCAGCTTCAATAGCTGAGCTACGGATAGCTGCTCCGTCTTCGTCATAAGTACGTTTGTTACCAACCGTATTGATAATAGCTTGCGCTTTACCTGTACGAACGAGGGCTGGAATGTCGTTATCGTCATTTTCACCCAATTTGTTAACAAGCGTTGCGTGAACCCCGTGTTCATTCAAGAACTTGGCTGTTCCTTCAGTGGCGTAGATACCATAACCGATAGCGTCGAAACGACGAGCCAAGTCAAGGGCTTCTTCTTTAGTATCATCATGAATAGTAAAGATAACATTACCAAAGGTTGGCAAGTGGAGGTAAGATGCTTCAAAGGCTTTGTAGAGCGCTTTTTCAAGAGTCGCATCTGTACCCATAACTTCACCAGTTGATTTCATTTCAGGTCCAAGGAGGCTATCTACCTTAGCCAATTTTGTGAATGAGAAGACTGGTGCTTTGACATGGACATGGTTGCTTTCTGGGTAAAGACCATCTTTGTAACCTTGCTCAGCCAATGATTTACCAAGAATCAAGTTTGTAGCAACTTGAGCCATTGGGATATCAGTCACCTTAGACAAGAATGGTACGGTACGACTGGCACGTGGGTTAACCTCGATAACATAGACAGTTTCGTCCTTAATAACGAACTGAATGTTCATCATACCAATACAGTTAAGACCGATAGCCAAGCGTTTAGTGTAATCAGCGATAGTCTCTTGGATTTTCTTAGAGAGAGTTTGTGGAGGGTAAACTGCCATTGAGTCCCCTGAGTGAACCCCTGCACGTTCGATGTGTTCCATAATACCTGGAATCAAGACATCCTTACCATCAGAGATGGCATCCACTTCACACTCACGTCCAATGATATAGCTATCAACAAGGACTGGATGGTCCGGACTTGCCTTAACGGCTGTACGCATGTAAGAACGAAGGTCATCTTCATTTTCAACGATTTCCATGGCACGTCCACCCAAAACGTATGATGGACGAACAAGAACTGGGAAGCCAATCTTACGAGCTGCTTCAACCGCTTCTTCTTCATTTGTCGCTGTTTGTCCTGGTGGTTGTGGGATATCGAGGTCTTTAAGGGCTTGTTCAAAAAGGTCACGGTCTTCGGCACGGTCAAGGTCAGCAACCTGTGTACCCAAGATTTTCACACCAGCTTTAGACAATGGCTCTGCCAAGTTAATGGCTGTTTGACCACCAAACTGAACCACGACACCTTTAGGTTGTTCCAATTCGATAACGTTCATCACGTCTTCGAAGGTCAATGGTTCGAAGTAAAGTTTATCTGAAACTGAGAAGTCTGTTGAAACCGTCTCAGGGTTAGAGTTCATGATGATGGCTTCGTAACCTGCAGCCTGGATAGCTTTCACAGAGTGAACTGTCGCATAGTCGAACTCAACCCCTTGTCCGATACGGATAGGTCCTGAACCAAGAACGATGACAGATTCTTTATCAGATTTGATTGATTCATTTTCCCACTCGTAAGTTGAGTAGAAATATGGTGTTGATGACTCGAACTCAGCCGCACAGGTATCAACCATCTTGTAAACAGGAACAATGTTATTTTCCAAACGTGTCGCACGAACTTGGTCAGCTGTTTGATTCCAAAGATCAGCAATCTTACGATCAGAGAAACCGTTACGTTTAGCTTCTTTCAAAACATCAACATCGCCTACGTGAGTAGCCAATTCTTGTTCCAATTCGAAGATATGGAGCAATTTGTCGAGGAAGAAGATATCAATCTTAGTCAACTCTGACAATTCTTCAATAGTATAACCACGACGGATGGCTTCAGAAAGGTAGAAGAGACGGTCGTCTTGAGCTTTGACAATCTTTTCAACCAAGGCGTCGTCTGTGACGTCCGCAAGTTCAGGCATTTCATTGTGGTAAACACCGATTTCAAGTGAACGGCAGGCTTTAAGAAGTGACTCTTCGATGTTACGACCGATAGCCATAACTTCACCAGTTGCTTTCATTTGAGTACCAAGACGACGTTCCCCGTGTTCAAATTTATCAAATGGGAAACGCGGAATCTTAGCAACCACATAGTCAAGAGCTGGCTCAAACATAGCGTAAGTTGTACCAGTGACTGGGTTAATCATTTCATCAAGTGTCAAACCAACAGCAATCTTGGCTGCCAATTTGGCGATTGGGTAACCAGTTGCTTTTGAGGCAAGGGCTGATGAACGAGACACACGTGGGTTTACTTCGATAACATAGTACTTGAAGCTATTAGGGTCAAGAGCCAACTGTACGTTACAACCACCCTCAATTTTAAGGGCACGAATAATCTTCAAGCTGGCATCACGAAGCATTTGGTTTTCAATATCTGACAAGGTTTGCGTTGGAGCAAATACAATTGAGTCCCCTGTGTGGATACCAACTGGGTCAAAGTTTTCCATGTTACATACCACAAGAGCATTGTCTGCGGCATCACGCATAACTTCGTATTCGATTTCTTTGAAACCAGCGATAGAACGTTCAATCAAACATTGGGTTACTGGTGACAATTTCAATCCATTTTCAGCGATTTCACGAAGTTCTTCTTCATTGGCACACATACCTCCACCAGTACCACCAAGGGTAAAGGCTGGACGAACGATAACTGGGTAGCCAATCTCTGACGCAAAGGCAACTGCTTCTTCAACCGTATTTACAATCTCTGATTCTGGAATTGGTTGTTCCAAATCTTCCATCAATTGTTTGAAGAGGTCACGGTCTTCGGCTTGGTCAATCGCAGACAATTTTGTTCCCAAAAGCTCTACTCCAAGCTCATCAAGAATGCCAGCTTTTGACAATTCCATTGCCATGTTCAAACCAGTTTGTCCACCAAGTGTTGGCAAGAGGGCATCAGGACGCTCTTTACGAAGAATACGTGTGACAAACTCAAGCGTAATTGGTTCAATGTAAACCTTGTCTGCGATTTCTTTATCAGTCATGATAGTCGCAGGGTTAGAGTTAACAAGAACAACACTGTAGCCTTCTTCTTTCAAGGCCAAGCAGGCTTGCGTACCAGCGTAGTCAAACTCAGCAGCCTGACCAATGATGATAGGACCAGACCCGATAACCATAATTTTTTTAATATCAGAACGTTTAGGCATAATTTATGATACAAAGCCCGTTAAGGACCCAGTGAAAATAGGAAACGTGACGACGACGCCTAAGCGTTCTAGTCACCGTTTATCTTTTTCACACAGTCCTTAGGGCGTGTTCACTTCCGTGAACCTGTATCTTCTCCTTTCTATTTGACAACTCTCTGGTTGTCATTAAATAAGGTAGTAGACTGGGGCGAACAAGAGTCACACCCCACTATAGTCACTAGACAGTTGCAATTAACGACGTGCTTTTTCAGCTTGGAAAGCATCAATCAATTCCAAGAACTCATCGAAGAGATAGCTAGCATCGTGTGGACCAGGTGCTGCATCTGGGTGGAATTGCACTGAGAATGCAGGGAAGTCACGGTGACGAACACCCTCAACTGACTTATCGTTAATTTCTTCGTGTGTTACCATGAGGCAATCTGGAAGTGTCTCACGGTCAATGGCATAACCATGGTTCTGGCTGGTGAAGTCAACACGACCAGTCGCAATTTCACGAACCGCATGGTTAAATCCACGGTGACCAAACTTCATCTTGTAGGCCTTGGCACCATTCGCCAAACTAAACAACTGGTGACCCATACAAATACCAAAAATTGGAATTTTGCCTTGAATACCACGAATCATATCAAGTGCATACGGTACATCTTCAGGGTTACCTGGACCGTTTGACAACATCACACCATCTGGATTAAGATGGAGAATTTCTTCAGCAGTGATATCATGTGGCACAACAGTCACGTTACAGTCACGTTTTGAAAACTCACGCAAGATAGAATGCTTGAGACCAAAGTCAACCAAAACGATATTTTTACCAACACCTGGTGCTGGGTAGGCTGTCTTAGTTGATACCTGCTCAATATTGTTGGTTGGCAAAACAGTCGCACGCAATTGATCTTGCAAGTGCTCGATACTGTCACCAGGATTAGCCAAAGTCGCTTTCATGGTACCGTGTTGACGGATAATCTTAGTCAAGGCACGTGTATCAATACCAGAGATACCAGGGATGTTTTTTGCTTTCAAAAACTCATCCAAGGTCATTTGGTTACGCCAGTTGCTGGCACGACGGCTAGCCTCTGACACAACAACACCCTTGGTCGTTGGCTTAATTGACTCATAGTCGTCACGGTTAACGCCGTAGTTACCAACAAGTGGATAAGTAAAAGTCAAAATTTGACCATTGTAAGACTGGTCTGTGATAGATTCTTGATAACCTGTCATACCAGTATTAAAGACGATTTCACCCGTCACATCCACATCAGCACCGAAGGCCTGACCTTCAAAAATAGTGCCGTCTTCCAAAATAAGTAAACGTTTTGCCATTATAGTAAATTGTTCCTTTCACTAAGATACAAAGGGCGTTAAACATCTGAATGAAAATCAAATCTAACAAAGAAGCTCTAGCCTCTAGGAAGATTCGTCTCTTTTCAAAGATTTAGCCCATGTTCTTTTTCGTCTGATTCTCTCAGGAATCGGTTAACGTAGTTTACGCTTTGCCATTTAAAATAGCTTCAATAATTGCCATACGGACAAAGACCCCGTTTTGCATCTGAGCAACGATACGAGCCTTAGGCGCCTCAACCAGACTATCAGCAATCTCCACATCACGATTAACCGGAGCAGGATGCATGATAATCGCCTGATCAGCTAACTTGGCATAACGTTCTTCAGTCAAACCATAGAGAGCATGGTAATCTTCTTTTGAAAATCCTTTATCGTCCCCATGACGTTCGTGCTGAACACGAAGCAACATGAGGACATCCAAGTCCTCAATGACGTCGTCAATAGCCACATGCTGACCATAGACATCGAACTCATTCGAGTACCACTCTGCAGGACCAGCAAAATAAAGCTGAGCACCCAAACGTTTGAGAATCTGCATATTTGACTTAGCCACACGCGAATGCGTAATATCACCTGCAATACAAATCTTAAGATTTTCAAAGGTTCCGAACTCTTCGTAAATGGTCATCAAGTCAAGCAAACACTGACTAGGGTGTTGCCCTGAACCATCACCACCATTAACAATAGAGGTCTGAATAGTCCTACTATCAATCAACTGCTTGTAGTAATCGACTTCCGAGTGGCGAACCACACAGATGTCAACGCCCAAGGCAGACATGGTCAAAATGGTATCATAGAGGGTCTCACCCTTATTTACCGAGCTAGTTCCAGCATCGAACTCAATCACATCCAAGCCAAGTTTTTTCTCGGCCACTTCGAAGGACTTGTGTGTTCGTGTTGAATTTTCAAAAAAGAGATTGGCAGCGAAATACTGTCGATCCAGCTGGAAATCAGCTCTGCCATTTTTAAAATCTCCACCTCTACGAATCAGGCCCAAGACCTCTTCATTCGTGAGGGTTTCCATGGTCACCAAATGTTTCAGTGACACTTTTCCATCTGCAATCGCCATAGTTTTTCCTTTTAAATTGATTGACTAATCTTTGCTACCTTTTTTAGGATCTGGCAAAATTTGATAAAGCAAGATACCAAGAATAGTTGAGCTTGCCACACCCGTGATTTGAAGACCACCAAGGTCAATCATCAAACCACCGATACCAGAAACCAAGATAACGCTAGCAATCAAGAGATTCTTTTTATTATCAAAATCAATCTTATGTTCAACTAAAATTTTCAAACCGCTAGCAGCGATAACCCCAAAGAGGGCAATAGATAATCCCCCTAATACAGGAGTTGGAATAGAATGCAAGAGTGCTGATAGCTTACCAATAAAGCTCATCAAGACCGCAATCACTGCTGCACCCGCAATAACGTAAACTGAGTAGACCTTACTGAGGGCCATAACCCCAATATTTTCACCATAAGAAGTTACCGGAGGAGCTCCAAAGAATCCAGCGATAATCTGTGCCAAACCATCACCAGTAAGGGTACGGTCAAGACCTGGATCTTTAAAGTAATCACGCTCAGTCAAACTGTTTAGAACCATGACGTGACCAAAGTGTTCAGTCATCGTCACAAAGGCAATCGGAGCCATGGTCAAAATCGCACTTGGATAGAGCTTAAAGCTATAATCCACAAATGGAATGTCAAAGTTTGGAACCTGGATCCAATGTGCCGCTGCTACCTCTGAGAAATTGATAAAGCTATGTCCTGTCAGCAAACCAAGAACCGCTGAGAAAATATAGCCCACAATTAAACCAAGTAAAATTGGGATAACACCGATAATCTTCTTGCCATACATGTTAAAGAGGATAACTGCAAAGAGGGTCACCATCGAAATCAAGAGAGCATAGATACTGTAGCTTTTATTTAAAGTTGTTGCATCATTGACTGCATTAGCTGCAAGGTTCAAACCAATCACCATGATAATAGGGCCAACCACAATTGGTGGAAGGACCTTATCAATCCAGTCTTTACCCGCATACCTAACAATCAGAGCCACAAGCAAGTAAACCAAACCACCTGCCATGGCACCTTGAGCCACTGCCGCAATGCCATCAGTCTTCATAAGTGTCTGCATAGCCGCAATATAGGCAAAACTAGACCCCATGTAAGCTGGAATTTTGTACTTGGTCACCGTCAAGTGGGCTAAAGTTCCCAAACCAGATGAGAAAAGAGCAATAGCGGGATCAATCCCAACCAAAATCGGCACAAGCACCGTCGCACCAAACATGGCAAACAAGTGCTGGAATGACAAACCAACCAATAAACCAGGTTTTGGCATATCATTCACATCATATTTTACGTTATTCACGATATCAAAGGACTCCTTAAAATTAAGATACAAAGGGCGTATAAAGAGCAAAGTAAAATTAGGAAATCTGACGCTGAAGCCTTAGCTTCTAGGAAGATTTATCTATTTTACACAGCTCTTAGCCCGTGTTCAATTAGTAAGATACAAAGGGACGTTTTAGCGTAGCTAAACATTTCTGTAGAAAAATAGGAAGTCGACAAGGCACTCCAAAGAGTGCTAGGAGACTTATCTTTTTTCCTAAGAAATGAGTCCCGTGTTCAATTAACAAGATACAAAGCCCGTATAAAGCCTAAAGCAAAAATAGGAAATATGATGACGGAGCGCCAGCTCCTAAGAATATTTATCTTTTTTGCACAAGGCTTAGGGCGCGTTCAATTAACAAGATACGAAGGGCGTTTCATACTATCTGTCAGCCAACTTAGCTTGGATCGATAATGTTGACACTATCCTTACCATCAACTTCTGTCACCAAAACTTCGATTTCTTCCGACTCACTTGTTGGGATATTTTTACCAACATAGTCCGCACGGATTGGCAATTCACGGTGACCACGGTCAACCAAGACAGCCAAACCAACACGCGCCGGACGCCCATGGCTAACGATATTATCAATAGCTGCACGAATAGTACGACCTGTGTAAAGCACATCATCCACAAGGATAACATCCGTTCCATCAATTTCAATAGGGAAAACAGATGTGTCTTGTTCAGCCTTAACATCATCACGGAAAGCCTTAGTATCAAGCTCAATCAATGGCACATCAAGGTTTTCCAACTGTTTCAAGCGCTCTTGAATACGCTGAGCAATATAAACACCACGTGTCTTAATACCAGCCAAGACAATCTTGTCGAGATTTTTGTTACGCTCAATAATCTCATAAGTGATACGTGTAATGGCACGTTTCATGGTTACGTCATCGACGATCTCTTTTTTCTTCATAAAAAGAACCTTTCTAAATACAAAAAAATCCCCTCGAAAACAAGGAGATACACAAAAATATGAGTACAGTTCACCCGTACACTTCTCATGGCTCCTTGCCTGCCTCTCTGGACAGTGATTAAAGGACTTATTTAATTAGGTAAATTATAGCAAATTTCAGACTCTTTTACAAGAAAAAAACGGACGCCTCTCCCAAGAAAGACTATCCGTTTAATAACTGTTAAACTTCTCTCAGCTTCTCCAAGGTTTCCTTGAAAATAGCAGGTTCTTCCGCTGTAAATTCGACCAATTCTCCAGTCGTAGGATGCGTGAAACCAAGGGTCTTGGCATGTAGAAATTGGCCATGGCCCTTGAGGGTCTTGCGTGGCCCATAAAGAGGATCTCCCGCCACCGGGTGACCGATATAAGCCATGTGCACACGAATCTGGTGCGTGCGACCTGTTTCCAGTTGCAACTCTACCAACGTATAGTTGCCAAAACGTTCAAGAACGGTAAATCGTGTAACTGCAGGTTTTCCTTTAGCTGTAACCGCCTGCTTCTTGCGGTCCTTGTCTGAGCGCCCAATCGGAGCCTCAATCACGCCTCGATCGTTAGGTAGATTGTCATGCACGATAGCCACATACTTACGAAGGGACTTCTTATCCTTAAGCTCCGCCGCCAAAGCATTGTGGGCCTTATCATTCTTAGCAATCATTAGAAGGCCTGACGTGTCCTTATCGATACGGTGGACAATCCCTGGACGAACCACACCATTGATAGACGAGAGGTCCTTGACATGATACATAAGGGCATTGACCAAGGTACCAGACGTGTGACCAGCTGAAGGATGGACCACCATGCCTTGAGGTTTGTTGACCACTGCCACATCCGCATCTTCGTAGATAATATCCAAAGGAATATCCTCGGCCTTGTACTCCAAGACCTCTTCTTCCGGTAATTCATAGGTGATGACATCACCCTCTTTAACCGCATACTTGGCCTTTGCCGACTTACCATTAACCAAGACTGTCCCAGCCTTGATTGCTTCATTGGCCTGACTACGTGACAATTCTGTCAAATCTGCCAAAGCCTTGTCCAGACGGTTTCCCGCCTCTTTAATGATGACTTCCATTTTCCTCTTTCCATAAGATTAAAATCAAGAGCAACACGCCCACTGTTAGATAGGAGTCTGCCACGTTAAATATCGCAAAATCAATAAAATCAAGCTGAACCATATCAACCACGTAACCCAAGTGCAGACGGTCAATAAAGTTACCAATACCACCTGAGATAATCAACACCAAAGATAGCACCAGCCAAAGACTCTTCTGATAATTCTTAACCAGATAAACCAGAGCCGCACCAATCACTAGAACCGTCAAAATCACAAAGAAATATTTCTGATCCTGTAAAATCGAAAAGGCAGCACCACGGTTCTGTAGATAGGTTAAGCTGAAAAGTCCGGGAATAGCCTTGATAACTTGGTTAAGGGCAATATTTGCCACAACCCAATGCTTGACCCACTGATCCAAACCAATCAGAGCTAGAATAGCCAAAGGAATCGCAACCTTACGCATAAATCCTCCTATGGTTTGTATGTATCAAAGTAGTCAAACATAACATTGACAAACTTGAGAGCACAAGACGACAAGTTAATCCCCTTACGACGGACATAAACCATCTTGTTATCCAAATTATCCTCAAGCGGAATCACTGTAATCCCATTCACACTTTGTGCATCCAAGAAGCCAGACCCCGTCGCATAAGCATCCGTACGTTCCAAGATACCGTTCAAAGTCGCACGGTCTGTCACGTTAAACATAAGAGACGAATCTGACGTATCCACAAAGTTCTCAGAATAGTAAAGGTACTCGTCCTTCTCCTGAGTGAAACGCACCGTAGGTAAGGCCGCCAAGTCCTCCATGACCAGACTTTCTTTTTTAGCCAGAGGATGCCCCTTGCGGAGATAAATGTGCGTCTTAAACGGAATCAAATCAATAGCCTCAAGCCCAAGCTTGTCCATATTTTGCTGGATTCCCTTGCTATTTTGACGATTCAAATAGATAATCCCAATCTCACTGTGTCCCTTGGCTACCTCATCCAAAATCTGAATGGTCGTAGACTCAAAGATACGGAAATCCTTGTAATCAGGGTAACGCTCTGAAAAAGTCGTAATCAAAGGTGGCAAAAAGTCATAGTGCTGGCTGGCAATCGAATACTGGTTACCCTTTTCAGAAGCATTGAGATAGCGATTTTCAAAACTATCAAAACTGCGTACCACCTCAAGCGCACGCTCATAAAAGGTCATACCCTGACTGGTCAAGACAGCCCCCGTCGTTGTACGGGTGAAAATTTGAAAATTCAGCTCCTGCTCCAAATCCTTGATAGCCACTGATAGGCTAGGCTGGCTCACAAAGAGCTTGCTGGCTGCCTCACGGAAGGTTCCGCTGTTGGCAATGGCTACGACATAACGTAGTTGTTGTATGTTCATCTGTGACACTTCTTTCTTGAAAAATCAATCAATTTTATTATACCAGATTTTATCCTCTTTTGTTGATACTAAAAAGCCCAGGCAACCCTGAGCTTGAATGACTAACAAAGTAGTCCTATTCGTCTGATTTATCTGTCAAGAAGTACTCGTTTTCACGTTTGTCATAGTCGAAGGTCAAACGAACAGTATCTACCTTACCATTTTCTGGATTATAATCACGGTAGCTAAGACTCACTGACTGAGTGAGATCGCCCTGTTCAGTTTGTGTCATTTCATGATAAGTGAAGCTAGCCTCTGGGTGTTTTTCAACCACTTCAGAAAGTCGTGTCCCCTTAAGCAAATCAGCTTGTGTACCTACAGACAACTTTTCATAGTCATCTTTTGTCCAGTTGCTATGATAGTCATCGACTTCTTTGACCTTATCATAGTCGAAGGTTGCTGAGGCAGATTTCAAAACATAGACACCGTCTTTTATCTCAAAAGTCAAACGAACATAGTTGTTTCCATCTGTATTTTCTTTTCTATAGGTAAGATCTAGTAAATCTGGTTTATCTTCCTCGTAAGCATCACTATACTCGGCATCAGTCGCCTTACCGTGAGCATCCAAGACCTCGTCCAATGTCAAAGTACCAACCTTCAACTCCTTAAACTGATCCTCAGTCCAGTCAAACTTATAATTCTCATCAATGTACTGATAAGCTCTGTTGCGACCGTCACTTTGGAACTGTTCAGCATGGTTCATGACATATTTCACCGCTTGATAACCTGCTCCAGCAAGCGAAGTCATAAAGAAGATGATTGACATGACTAGGGCAATAATAGATAGTGCCTTGCGTGTCGATTTCAGACTCAAAACCAAAGTCACAATAGCCAAAATGATAAGGAAGAAAGCAAGGAAGGTAAAGATGAAACCGATTGGAAGTGTCCAAGACAAAATGACAAATAGAATCCCCAAAACTAGGATAATGATTGGCAAAGCAATATTAACAAAAGCATTGTTCTTGGTTACTTTGGGCTTGTAATAAGGGTTTTCCAAAGGTATCTGACTTGTCTTTGGAGTTTCTTTTTCTTGCTCTTTCTCCAGATTCAACTCAGGCATGTGATTAGGAGCTTCCTCCTCTAATGTCACCTGAACTTCGTCTAGTTGAGTATCTGCTACTGAGTCAGCAGACACCTCTTCAGTAGTTTCAGAGCTATCCACTTGCTGAGACTCAACCTGCTCAGACACTTGGGCACTTGGTTCCTCCGAAGCGATGACAAAGCCCTCTTTCTTAGCTTCCATAAACTCCTCAGGACTTGGTTTACGACCATTGACGTCCTCAAAGTGACGCACCCATTCTTCTCTAGTTGCCATAGCTGACTCCTTTATCTCTTTTTCTTTATTTTATCATACTTTAATCTGGTCTTATGAAAATAAGGTCGGATATAAGAGATAATTTTTTTAGACTGCCTTAGGTGCTTAAGTGACAAGCTATCTCATAGAAAATGGATGAAAGTCGAAAAAAAACTGCATCCTAAAGTTTGATTTTCTCTGTCACACTTTTTGGGGCAGTTCACTTCTAGTGAATTATAGTATTTTCACTGTCCACTGTAAGTGGGAGTATATCACCTTCACCGTCTCAGAGGATAGGAATTAAAAGAAGATTTCAATAGAAAAAGGACTCTGCATTGAAAAAGAATCCTTAATTTCTTATAATCCCATCAAATAATTTCTTCAAATTCCCAAAACTCACCACTGGAAAGACGAGTCCTGAGTAGAATAAGAGCACGGTGTTTAGAAAATCTACCAAGACTGAAATTCGTTGGAAGCGGATAGTCAGTCGAATCATGACAAGATAATAGCCGAGGAAAATCAGGAAACCAATCAGTACCACGAACAGTCCTTGGAAACTGATGACCTTCAAAGAAAAGCGAGTTGGTAAACCCTGATGAATCAAAAGCAGAGCAATCCAGAAGATCAAAGACAACCAAACAAAGTAAACCACTGCTCGTTGCAGGTAAATTCTATACACTGATTGCAAAGCATACTGGGTGCCAAAAGATTGCCCAGACCGAATCTCGTACTCCAACTCTTCATTACCCAAGGAGACCACATGGGTCAAGATGAAATAATAATAGAAATAGGACAACTGAAAGTCAGAATTTCCCCTCAAAAGGCTATAAAAACCAAGAATGAAAATGACGTGGTAGAGGGTGTCAAACAGGGTATCCGCCCAGCGTCTCCTGCGAAAGAGATAAAATCGCTTCACTTCATTATACATGGAACAAACTTCCCTTCTTTTTGGCATAGGTCAAACAAGTTTGAAAGCACAAGTAACCCAAGAGCCAGTAAATCAAACCGTATCCCAGTAATAATAAAAGAACGAACCAACTTGGCTGGCGGATAAAACTCACCAAGAGATGGAAAGGCAAGAAACGAGTTAAAGTAGCAATCAAATGACTCGATTGTTCCTGAAAACCAACCAAAAAGAGAATCCCGTAAGCAAGGAGGCTAGTAATACTGGAAATTTTTGTAAAGACAAAGGAAAAACTGGCAAAGAGAAAGCCTAGACCATAAAGGGACGCAATAACCACAAATGACAGAAGAAAGGTAACAAATGTATCGACCCAGTCAGTAGGAAAGGCAATCTGCTGAACCAAGGCAACCAAGCAAAACAAAGGAATGGCCTTGACCAAGTCCAACAAAATCTGTACGATAATTTTGATAAAAAGCATGCCAAATATGCTCCGCCGACTCTGAATCACGTTGATAATGGTGCGGTCTGCAATCTCATCCTCGATAAAATAGGTTGGATGGGTGATACTGTGGCTAGAAAAATACCAAGTAAAAAGCAAGATAAACAGCTCAAAAGTATCTTGCTGGCTGTCAAAATAGGTCAGAAAACCCGTAATTAGAAAGAAAATTCCCAGATTGGCAAAGAGAAGATTGACTTTGAACTGTTTGTATTCACTAAGTTGGCGACTAAACTCTCGCCCAATAGCTGCTAGCATCATTTGAGCACCTCATAAAGCAAATCTTCCAAAGAGGCAGGTTCTCGGGTGAACTGCAAGACTTCTGTTTCTTCCAGCAATAGCCGATAAAGGTCTGGATTGCTGGTCTCTACCGAAATCCCACCGTCAAGCACCTTGTAGTCCAGCTCAGGGAATCTTTGTTTCAGTACACTTTCTGCACTCTTATCTAACAGCAAGTGATAGACTTCATGCTGGTGGACATTGCCAAAAATCTCTTCAAAGGTTCCTTCACGATAAAGCCGCCCCTCCTGAATTACCACCACCCGAGTGCTGACCTTCTCGATAAAACTAGCATCATGACTGGTGATAAAAATACTGGCTTGATGGTGACGAGCATAATCCTGCAAAAGAGTCATCAGCTGTTTTTTTGCCAGCAAATCTAGCCCATTGGTCGGCTCATCCAAACAGAGTACTTTCGGTTTTTGCACCAAGGCTAAGATTAAGGTCAATTTTTGACGGTTGCCCTGGGACAGTTCTGAAACCAGCGTGTCCTTATAAGGGGTAAAAGCCAGCTGGTCACACAAGACATCCACCTCTGCCTTGATATGAGACAAGGCAATCCCATTCAAGCTTAGAAAATATTGGAGATTCTCCATAGCTGTCAAATAACTGTACAACCCCTGCCCGCTCTCCAAGACAAACTTGACCAGCGAGTGGATTTTCTTGGAGCGATTAGAAACGTCATAGACACGAACCTCGCCCTTATCCTGCAAAAAAATCCCTGCCAAGAGCTTGATAAAAGTCGACTTACCGGCACCATTGCCACCAACGATGGAGAAGATTTCACCTGAATCCGCTTGAAAATCAGGAATGTCTAACACCAACTTCTTGTGAAAACTCTTTTGAACTTGTGAAAATGTTATGTTAGTCATTTAAGATTACCCCTTGATTTGGAAGATTCCCTTTAATTTGTTCAATTATTTTTTCAATATCTATAATTTCAGTATTATTAGGAAAATTATATTGCTTTGGAATATAGAGATTGTAGATATACTCATTTTTCCCCTCTTCATTAACACTCTGAGCAATCTCACGAATTTTTTCATTAATTTGTTTTTCCATTTTATCCTCCAATACGGTTTAAAATTGTTTTAACTTCAAGCATTTTGCCATCAATTTCATACATTACTTTAACCACAACTTAACCCTGCATCCTCCTATACTCCTTCGACTTCTCGCCATACCAGTCCTTAGCTGAGTAGCCAAACTGCTCTCTATATTGTTCAGAATATTTAAAAAGGTAATAGCCTCGTAGCAAATCAATGGAAAAGACATAAGTCGCAAAGACAAATATGGCAGGCATGATAGGCATCAACACCGCATCAATGCTCCCTCTAGTGTCACTTCCAGTGGAGCGGTCAAAGAGCACAAGGGCACCTGTAATCCCTGTCCCACCTAAAAAGACCAAGCCATCTGAAATCTTTTCGGTTACAAGAGCTACCATGGGGCTAAACTCTGTCTGATTTTGAACGGCTTCTGTCAGTTTACGGGGAACCGTTCGAATCAAGTAATAAATGGAAAGAAGAAACATAGCACCCGATAGTATGCTGACAATATTTCGTCGTGTCATCATCATTATACCAGCACATACTGTAAAGATAGCGAGTAAGACCACCATGTAAAAGTAGGTGCAAAATTTTAGTTTCATCGGGCTTCTTCTGTGCTTTATTGAAAAGAGCAGATAGACCAGATACATGACTAAATACAAGAGAATCATAGGCCACTGAATCCAAGAAAATGTTAGATTTTGATCAAGCGTCAATCCTTTTATAAACATGGGTGTGATAATAGAGAAGAAATAAATCACAATTGAAGTAACAAACAAGCCAATAAATCGTTTCCAGCTTCCTTTTTGATTGAGCTTTTCTACGGTCTCCTTAGTGACAAGAGACTGACTTTGCTCGAATGTATAATTTAAGAATTTCAATAGTTTTCTCCTTTTATCAAGAAAAAACAGGAAGGTTTCCCCTCCTGTTCCTTAATTAATCCTCGCCATCTGGACCTGATTTATAAGTAAGGTAGAACGTATCGTCATCTTCTTTGGTATCAAATGACAAGTAAACACTCTTGAGTTTACCATCTCCAGCATCATAGTCACTATAAGAAATGCTCATTTCTTTTTTGAATTCACCTTGACGAGATGTTGAGATTGTGTATTCTGCACTTGAAGCTTTAGGGTGATCCTTAACGATATCTTCAAGTTTCGTACCGTTTGATGGATCAGTGTAATCACCCTTAGTGAGAGCATCAAACTGTTCTTTTGTCCAGTCAGCTTTGTAAGAGCGATCAACTTCAACCTTATCTTGAGGGAATCTACCTGAAGCATATGACAAGATAAATGTACCGTCATATTGTTTCTTAAAGTTTAGGTAAACACTTTCACCATAGTCTTTACCAGAGTAATTCAACTTCATCTCATCGCCAGAGATTTGTGCATCAGAAGCCTTACCATAAGTCTTGATGATAGACTTAACGGTATCCTTACCTGCTTTCAACTTCTTGAACTTAGATTCATTCCAGTCAAATTTAGCATTTTTGTCAATGTAATCGTTGACGTCAGTGCTATCACCTTTTGAATCAGATTTAGAGTCAGATTTTGAATCGCTGTCATCATCTTTCTTGTCAGCGTCATCATCGTCTTTATCAGCAACTTTTGACGTCTTACTTGAGCTTGTGTTGTCACTAGCGTTTTGAGAGATTTGGAAAATCAAACCACCAATAGAAACAAAGAGCATGAGACCAGCAACACCTGTTGCGATGATTGAAAGCAATTTCTTGCTTGATTTAAGGCTAAAGACAAGTGAAACAACTGCAACTGCAACTGCGAGAACTGTCAAGATGATGAAGAGCCAGGCAGGACTTACGAACCATGCCAAGATTGCAAAGATTACTGAAAGTGCAATCGCAACGATTGGCAAGATAAGATTGAAGAGAGGTTTATCTGCTGAGCCAGCTGCTGGATTAGGAACTGTTCCAAATCCTGGAGCTGAAGAGATAGGTGCCTTTTCAAACATGCTTGAATCAAATTGTGGGGTTGGTTGTTGCACAGGTGCTTCTGAGAAAGCTTCTGCACCAACTGGTGATTCACTGCTTGCTTGTTCTGCGACAGCATCTTCAGCTGTTTCAGCCACATCTGCGATGTCATCTTGTTCTGTGACTTTTTCAGTAGCAACTGGTTCTGTCGCTACTGCCTCAGCGACAGGTTCATTAGCTGGTGCTTCTACAGATGCTGCTTGAGCAGTCAAAGCGCTAGTATCAAAGTCAGCTGCTTTAGCGTCCAAAAATTCTTGGGGGCTAGGTTTACGCCCATGTACCGACTCAAAGAGTTCAGCCCATTCTGCTTTAGTTGACATAAAAATCTCCTTTTATCAAGAAATCTAAACAAGAAATCCCTTCGACTTGGCGAAGTTTTCTATAGTCAGGATTTAGACACCTCTCTCTGATAAGAGCAAGTAGCACGTGTCCTTTCAAAAGTCCGACCTCACTTTACAACTTGAGGCAACCTTTCCCTATATCTAGTCCCATGTTCATTTTCTTGTTGATAGTTCCATTCTACCATATTTAAAGACCTCTGTTAACCGTTTCCCAAAAGGTTTTTTTCTGCTACAATAGTAGGTATAATGCACCAAAGGAGTTATATATGAAAAACATTAAAAAGTACATTCCATTAATTATTGTACTTGTTATCGCAGGCCTAGGTTTTGCCTTTCGTGAGAACATCTCACGCGCCGTTCGTGGAGATGCCTACGTTGATAACAAGATATTCACTAAACAATTAGAAAAGGCTCAAAAATCTGGAAAAGATGCCTTTCCACAGTTGTCAGACAAGGTTGGCAAGGACGAAGCTGAAGTTATCCTCCACACTTCAAAGGGTGATATCACAGTCAAACTCTTCCCTACACTTGCTCCTAAGGCTTCTGAAAACTTCTTGAAGCATGCCAAGGACAAATACTATGATGGGCTTACTTTCCACCGTGTTATCAAGGACTTCATGATTCAAAGTGGTGACCCTAAGGGTGACGGTACTGGCGGAGAATCTATCTGGAAGAAAGGGTTCGCTGTTGAGCCTACACCATTCCTCTACAACATCCGTGGCGCACTTGCTATGGCTAATACTGGTGCTAAAGAGTCAAACGGCAGCCAATTCTACATTGTTCAAAACAAGGATGATCAAAGCAAACAGCTAGGAAATGCTGGCTATCCAAAACCTATCATTGACGCCTACAAAAAAGGTGGTTACCCAGCTGGCGATACTAAATATACCGTCTTTGGTCAAGTCATCAAAGGCATGGATGTCGTTGATACTATTGCTAACCTTGAAGTTGATGACAATAGCAAACCAAAAGAAAATGTAACGGTCAATTCCGTTGAAGTCGTTAAAGACTACAAATTCAAATAAACAAAAATCTGAGAAGCTGATTCTCGGATTTCTTTTTTATTTAACAGCGGTGAGGAGATAATCACCAGTGTTAACACGAGCTTCTTTAGTTGTTAAGACATCATCAAAGTCAGCTGTATTGGTTACAATGACTGGTGTGATAACTGGTAATTTAGCGTCTCGGATAGTTGCTAGGTCAAATTCTATAAGTTTTTGACCCGCTTCTACGACATCCCCTGCTTCCACATAGGTCTTGAACCCTTTTCCAGCAAGAGAAACAGTATCCATACCAATATGGATGAGAAGCTCTGCACCATTTTCAGTTGTCAAACCAATCGCATGACCAGTAGGAAAGACTAAATTCACCGTTGCCTTAGTTGGTGCAACAACAACACCATCGGTAGGATCAATAGCGATACCTTTACCCATAGCTCCTGAAGCAAAGACTTGGTCAGGCACTTGGTCAAGTGGTACGACATTCCCGATGAGTGGGCTAGCAATGATTTCTTGTTGAATTTCTTTAGGAGCAGGTGCAGCTTCCTCAGCTTTTTCTTCAACCTTAGCTACTCCACCACCGTATAGATTTGGTACTCGTACAAAGAGTTGGATAAGGAAGGCAAGAACACCACCCACAATGGCAATGATAATGGCAATGATAACTTTAGAAAGATTACCGTCAGGCCCAATAAGGCTTGGGAAGACAAAGACACCCAGACCACCTATTGAATACGTCTTAATATCTAGGGCCATCATGGCAGCCCCCATAAGTCCTGAAACACCACATGAAATGTAGAATGGCGTTTTCATTGGAAGGGTTACCCCATAGATAGCAGGTTCTGTAACCCCAAAAATAGATGAAATGAAGGCTGGCATAGAGATGGTACGGACTTTTTCTTCTTTCGTTTTAAGCATGATAGCTCCCAACACACCTGTTTGCGTGAAACATGGAAGGATAGCCGCTGAAAGAATAGTAGAACTTCCGTTTGTTGCCACATCTAAGATAGCAAGGGGAACAAGTGCCCAGTGCATTCCGAACATAACCAAGACTTGCCACAAAATACCAAGTATAAGACCAAAGACAATCGGACTAAAATTCATGATTGCTTGGAAAAGGCTTGTCAATCCATCAGAGAAAGTATTGGCAACTGGTCCTACCACCAAGAATGTTAATGGGACAGTAATGAGTAATGTAAAGAAAGGCACTACGAAGACTTTAATGACATCTGGAGTAATCTTGGTAAAGAATTTTTGAATGTATGAAGCCACCCAAACGGCCAAGATAGAAGGCATTACAGTTGAGAGATAGCCACCTGCAGGAAGCGCAAATGGAATAACTCCTAGAACATGACCTTGACCAGCTTTCTGAAGAGCAGTCACCAGCGTAGCAATATCAGGATAAACAAGTGCCGCTGCAATCGCAATAGCTGTAAACTCATTAACCTTGAAACGACGAGCAGATGTCAAAGCAATTAAGATTGGCAAGAACTGGAAGAAACCATCTCCTGCTGCATTCAAGATGACATACATAGGACTCGTTGCAGCTGACAAGCCACAAGCTGCCATGATAGCAACTATCCCTTTGATAATCCCCGCCGCAGCCAAAGGTCCAAGGAAAGGTTGGAAAATACTTGAAACCAAAGATACAAAGCGGTCAAAAAGATTCCCTTTAGGTGCATCACCTTCATCAATATCAAGACTACCACCTGCTGGAAGACCGCCAACTTGGAGAACCTCCGCATAAACATCAGGGACATGGTTACCGATAACCACCTGATATTGACCACCTGCCTTAACAACAGTAACAACACCGTCACGGTTCTTAAGGTAGTCATCATCTGCTTTAGACTCATCTTTCAAATCAAAGCGCAAACGTGTTACACAATGTTTTAAGCTATTGACATTTTCCTTACCACCAACGTGTTTGAGAATGTCTTCAGCTAATTCAGTATATTTAGCCATAAGGGCTCCTTTCTTTTCTAGGATTTTAGTTCTTTCGAGGCTTTTTCAACGAAAAAAACCTAAATAAATACCAAGAACCAATTAGGGTGAGTATACACTACTCCCATTAGTTTTTCGTATTTATCTAGGTTTTGCCTGCTGACCAGTAACAATCCTTTTGCTATGGTTATATAATATCAGAGTTCAAATATTTTTGCAAGCCCTTACAAAAATATTTTTTGTTTTTTGAGGTAAAATCTTGACCAAGATAATAAGTCATGATAAACTATTGTTAGTTTATAAACTAACAGAAAGAGAGTTATACGATGAAAACAAGTGCAATTATTGAATTTAAAGATACATACGCTAGCATGGAATGCCACGAGCTTGGTTACCAAACCAAGGAAACTGCCTTAGCTATTATTTCTCCTACTGGACATATTCTATCAAGTACACCGCTTTTCAGAAAGGTATATGGTTCAAATACTGCTCACATCGACCAACTTCCTTTCAATATAGATAACCTTAGTATCACAGCAAGAGGTCTTAGTAAAAAGGCTAAAGCCAACTTGGAAGATTGGATTGCCCATACTATAATTCTTCCAATGGACTATGATAAGTCCTTTACCAAGCATCAAGAACTTTTGCACCTCTTAGCAGATTCACCTATCGTTGAGTCTGTCCAATCTTTAACTTATAAGACAGTAAAGATTCATTTTTCCGAAGCACTCAATGATGAACATATTCGCCAACTGCAAGGTTTTATTCTCGCTCAGGCAGGCATCTACAGCTATATTGGGACATCTACAGTCTCAGACCGAAATGCCCACCAGGCTCTTGAATGGGCTAAACTTGATGTTAATGGTCGTTCGCACAACAATCACAAGCCTGCTATTTTCCATCGTAGCAAGAGCCTCTTAAGTGGTTTCTTTCACCATGGAAGTCAAGAAAGTATTGCATAGATAATAATTGGGACACCTTGTGTCCTTTTTTGGCAACTAAAAAACCCACCATAAAGGTGAGCTAAATTGATTTATTTACTGTGTTTCCAGTTACTATAGATACTAAATACGACAATCCAGATGGCTGCTCCGATAGCTCCGACAACTGTTGACTTTTGCAAGAAGAGACAAACAAAGACGAAGATGAAGAAAAGGATAGTCAATGGATTAAGAATCTTATAGGCTGGCATAAGGAAGCCATCTGCCATAAACTCTTGAGACTTACGGTACTTGAGATGAGCAAGCATGGTCAAAATATAGATGGCAATGTAGACACCTGATGAAGATGCGGTAATCAAAGCGAAGGCGTCAGATACACCAGGTAAGACGTTGATGAAGGCTGAAACACAAACTACAATGGCTGAAACAATGATAGCACGTGAAGGAATACCATTACGGGCCAAGGTATCAAGTTTCAAAGATTTCATAACCTTACTGTTTGGTGTTTCCCTAGCGATTTGGAAAAGGTGACGGCCAGTTGAATAAAGTGTTGAATTCAAAGAAGAGGCTGCTGCTGTCAAAACAACAAAGTTAATGAAAGCCGCTGCCCACTTGATACCAGCCATTTGGAAGACCGTTACGAAGGGTGATTCATTAACTGGAAGTTTTTGCCATGGGAAGATAGCCATGAGGGCAATGAGGGCACCCACATAGAAAATGACAATACGAATCGGAATTTCCTTAATTGCCTTTGGTAAAACCTTACGTGGATTTGCTGTCTCAGATGTTGTAATCCCTACAAATTCGATGGCTTGGTAGGCAAAGAAGACCATTTGGAAGGTCATGACAAAGCTCACCCAACCTTTAGGGAACATCTGGAAACCTTGTGTGATATTGTTAAGACTAGCATGTCCAGCTGGCGTTTCAAAGTTAGTTGCTACCATAAATATCCCTGTAGCTATCAAGGCAAGAATGGTGACAATCTTGATCATCCCAAACCAAAACTCAACTTCCCCGAAAATCTTAACCGCAATCAAGTTAACCGAACTCAGGATAATCAAGAAGACAATCTGAATCTGCCAGGCAGGCCAACTTGGAAACCAAAACTGCACATAGTTCGATACAGCCGTAATTTCTGCCATACCAAGAAATACCAGTGATACCCAGTAAGACCAACCTGAGAAGAATCCCCAGCCTTTACCAAGGTATTTCGTAATAAAATTAATAAAGGTATGTTGGTCCGGGTCCATGTAGAGCATCTCACCGATAGCTCGCATCATGAGGTACATGAAGACACCTGTCAGCATATAAACAAGTATGATTGAAGGTCCTGTTAGGGAAAGGGAACGCCCTGCCCCAAGGAAGAGACCTGTACCGATTGTACCAGCGATGGCAATCAGCTGGACGTGACGGTTTTGAAGACCACGCACCATCCCATTCTCAGTCTGGTTGTCGTCGTCTTTATGATGTTGCTTTTGCGACATTTTTTTCACTCCAATTCTATTAAGCAAGACTCATTGAGTCCTGCAATTTTTAACATAACTTATATTATACCATTTTTGAAATAATTGGTCAATATTATACAGAATATTCAGAATTTTATACTTCAAAACAAGGGCTTGGAAAACTTCCAAACCCTTGTTACTAGTTATTATGATTCAGGATCATCAAGGCTACGACCATGCAAGCCTTTTTCACGTTGTATTTGACGTAGTTTCTCAGGTGTCACATCGTTACCTTCTTCGTCAACCACTTTAATTCCTTCGATGTGGTGACGAACTGAGCGACGATAACCATCAATGTATTCTTCACGAAGTTTTGCTTGTTCTACCGCTTCTTCTGGCGTCAAACCTTCTGTTTTTTTCTTTTTAGCAAGCTCATTGATACGAGCAATTTTTTCAGGTGTCATAATAAGACCTACTTTCTACCTGCCATCAGGTCATTATTTTGTGTTCAATTGGTTGAAAGCTGCGACAGCGTTAGCTTTCGCTACGAGACCTGCAAGAAGGGCCAAACGGTTATTTTTAACAGTCTCATCCTCTGCCATTACCATCGTGTTGTCAAAGAAGGCATCGATGACTGGGCTAAGAGCGAAAAGCTGAGCCAATTTGTCACTAGCTGAACCAGTCAATTTAAGCTCTTCAATTGCTTTAGAAAGGGCTTTTTCTTGATCATTTTCAAAGAGACTGGCATCGACTGTTACTGAAGCATCTGCTTTTTCTGCCAAGTTGAAGGCACGTGAGAGTGATTCAACAGCTGCCTTGTAACCATCAGCCTTAGCAGCTTCTGAGAGGGCGTCAGCTGCTTCAAGCATATCCGCAACCACGAAGTTTGAACCAGCAAGAACGGCTTCTTTGATATCTTTTGATGTGCGTCCCATCATCTTGTCCACACGCGCTTTGATGAAGTTGATGACTTCTGCTTGATTGTCATAAGAAAGACTATCAAATGAAAGGGCGTAAAGGCTGTCGATCAACTCATCCATAGGGATGTGCCAACCAAAAGCATCCAAGATACGAACAATCCCTTGTGTTGCACGACGAAGCGCATAAGGGTCATTAGAACCTGATGGAATCAAGCCAACTGAGAAGAAGGAAAGGAGGGTATCCAATTTATCTGCAAGCGCAAGGATGGCACCAACCTTAGTCTCTGGAAGTGCTCCGTCTGCTGAATCAGGAAGGTAGTGCTCACGGATAGCTGTCGCAACCGCAGCATCTTCACCGGCAAGGAGGGCGTATTTTTCACCCATGATTCCTTGCAATTCATCGAACTCTCCGACCATACCAGTCAAGAGGTCAAATTTGTAGATTTCAGCTGCACGCGCTACGGCTGCCGTTTCTTCGGCAGTCAAACCAGCTTGTTCAGCCAATGACGCGGCAATGACACCAGCACGGGCCATGTGTTCTGAGAGAGAACCGATTTTTTCATGGAAAGTCACGTTAGCCAATTTAGCAACGAGGTCTTCAATCTTAAGTTTTTGGTCTTCACGCCAGAAGAATTCACCATCTTCAAGACGGGCCACCAATACTTTTTCATTTCCTCGGATAACATTTTCCAAGTGCTCAGCGTTACCATTACGGACTGAGATGAAGTTTGGTTTAAGCTTACCGTCAAGGTCACGTACAACAAAGTAACGTTGGTGCGTTTCCATTGATGTCACCAAGACTTCTTCTGGAACGTCCAAATATTTAGTGTCAAAACTTCCCATAAAGGCAGTTGGATATTCGACCAAGTTCAAGACTTCATTCAAAAGACCTTCTTCGATTTGGACTTGAACACCATGTTCTGCTTCGATAGCTTTGATTTGCTCACGAATCATGTTTTCACGTTCTTTGCTATCCGCAATCACGTAAACAGTACGAAGGTCTTCCTCATAAGAATCCGCATTGGTAATTTCCACTTCATGTCCAAGGAAACGATGTCCACGACTCACACGACCTGACTTGATATCCAAGAAGTCAAGGTCAAGCGCTTCATCGCCCAAAAGAACTGTCAAGGTGTGAACTGGGCGAATGTATTCAAATGTGTTGTTAGCCCAGTGCATGCTGACAGGGAAAGTCAATGAAGCAAGCACTTCTGGAACGCCAGCCAAGACTTCTTTGGCAGGTTTTCCAGCTTCGTGTTTAGTAACATAAACGTACTCTTCACCTTTGACTTCACGGAATTCGATATCGTCAACAGTCAAGCCTTTCCCACGGACAAATCCTTGCGCCGCTTTTGAGAAGTTACCTTCTGCATCCAAAGCGATTTTCTTAGAAGGACCTTTAAAATCTTCGGTCAAATCGGATTGTTGATCAGCCAAACCAATCACACGGACTGCCAAACGGCGTGGTGTTGAGAAGGTTTGAATGCTTTCGTATGAGAGACGGTTATCATCCAAGAAGGCTGCCATTTTTTCACCGAGTTGTTTTTCACTTGGTGTGACAACGTAGGCTGGCAACTCTTCAAGTCCAAGTTCTACTAATAAGTTTTTTGTCATGTTTTTTCCTTTACAAAATTCTTTTTTCGATAGGCGCCTTAGGTACTGGGGACGTTGCTAACTAACTTTGTGAGGCTGTATGGAAATCTGGTGTCTCCTTGACATAGATTTCCAACAGTCTCATCAAAGTGGATTTAGCTAACTGATTTTTGAACCTAACGTTTCAAAAATTCCCATATACCAGTACAGCGGTGCCTATCCCTTTAGCAAGTCTTCGACTTGCCTCTGGGTAGCCATGTGGGCTCACTAGGTTCGCCCATTTTCCATTCTTGTAACTTTGCTTATTCTTCCTCTTCTGCTAGGAGTTTTGCGCGTGTGGCTTCATCAAGAAGTGGGTAACCAAGTTTCTTACGTTCTGCAACGAAGGTTTTGGCTACGACACGGGCCAAGTTACGGATGCGGGCAATGTAACCGGCACGTTCTGTAACGGACACTGCTCCACGAGCATCTAGCAAGTTAAAAGTATGTGAACATTTCAAAACGTAGTCATAGGCAGGGTGAACAAGACCCAATTCCAAAGCACGTCCTGCTTCTTTTTCAAATTTTTCGAAGTTTTCAAGAAGCATGTCTTGGTCAGAAACTTCAAAGCTGTATTTTGAGTGTTCGTATTCTGGTTGAAGGAAGATTTCCCCGTATTTAACGCCTGGAGCCCACTCAATATCGTAAACAGAATCTACTTCTTGGATGTAAGAAGCCAAACGTTCCAAACCGTAAGTGACCTCAGAAGTTACCGGACCAGTTGCCAATCCACCAACTTGTTGGAAGTAGGTGAACTGAGTGATTTCCATACCGTCAAGCCAAACTTCCCAACCAAGACCAGCTGAACCAGTTGATGGGTTTTCCCAGTTATCTTCAACGAAACGAATATCGTGTTCCAAAGGATTGATGCCCAATTTTTCCAATGACTCAAGGTAGAGCTCTTGGATGTTTGATGGAGAAGGTTTCATAACCACTTGGAATTGGTGGTGTTGGTAAAGGCGGTTTGGGTTTTCCCCGTAACGACCATCTGCTGGACGACGAGATGGCTCTACATAAGCCGCATTCCATGGCTCAGGACCAATGGCACGAAGGAAAGTGTAAGGACTCATGGTTCCCGCACCTTTTTCATTATCATAAGCCTGCATGAGCATACAACCCTGGTCATTCCAGTATTGTTGCAAAGTCAAAATAATTTCTTGAAATGTTAATTTCTTAGACATTGAATACTCCTTGATTAAAAATGATTTCTTGCGACACGAGTCTGCCTCGTCGATTATACGAGGCAGGACGAGTTAGTACTGCGTCTAGCTCAGGCACCCTAGTGCTGAGCGTGGGGCAGTCCGACTGTAAGGAGGTCTCTGCCACTGACGCAGTGGAAGGTTAGTTTTTTAGACATGTTTTACTCCTTATTCATAAAGTTTCTTGTGACTCAGGATACAAAAAGAACCGTGTCTCTGCTCCTAAGTCGTTTGACCTAGGGGCGTCAGAAACGCGGTTCCACCCTAATTTATTACTTCATTTTATCTGTTTGTCTTCAGCCATTTGCTGAGAGAAAGCGCCACTTGCCTACTTTGCTCTACTTGGCTTCCACTGTCCCAAGCTCGCTAGAAAAACGCCATAAGCCCTTCTTTCTTGTCAGTATTATAGCAGAAATAGAGAAACTTGTAAAATAAAATTCTAATCCTTCTTACTAATCCCCATTTCCTGACGAACATGCGCATGGGAGTCTTCATGGAGAATATCATTATCAAGAATTGAGGCTTCTCGAAGTTCTTCGGCCTTTTTCTTGTCCCGATGGGTCAAGTCTTGATTGGGATCATAAGCTTTCTCAACGATAGACAAAAGATGATTTCGAATTTCCTTTTCCTTACGAATCTTAGCTTTTTTGCGGTAGCTAGCAACAACTAGCACTACCAACATCAGCATTCCCAGATAACCGATAATAGGATACATAACCGCTACCAGTTGACGGAAGCCCATGAAGGAAATAGCAAAACCAGCAAGGGCAAATGCGGCCACAAAGAACTTGAAGCGTTTCTCACTACCTGCTGAGAAGCGTTTCCCAAGGGCATAGTAGAGACTAAAGACGGTATTAAAAATCAAACCAAAGATCACCAAGGCGTAAAGTGTCGCAAAGATAGGATTCACTTCCTTAGCAATAGCCAACATAGGAACATCCGAGCTAGCAATTTTATCACTGTTAGCAAAGAGGATCAATGTTGTGACAAAGAAAATCACACCAACCATAAATCCTCCCCAGGCTCCACTCTTTTCGGCTTCATTGATTTTGAGAATAGAGCCACCCATGACAAAGGCCATGGCTATGGCTGACATGACACAAACGGCAAAATAATTAACCACAGACAGCCAAACACTTGGAAAGGGAGATTGAATGGTTTGCGACACCTTATCCATCTCGGCAAAATCCCAGTGACGCCCTAAAACATTGGTCACGAATATCATGGCAATCATAACCAAAATCATAGGGGTAAAAATTCCAATAACACCAATGATTTTTTTGAAATCTAGGAAACTCACAAAGATTGTCAGAGCTGTACACAGGAAGGCACCTACCCAAATCGGAAAGCCGAACTGTTGGTTTAGGTTAGCCCCTGCCCCCGCTGTCATAACAAAGCCAAACAGGAAACAAGTGATAATCAAAGCGATATCCAAAATACGGTAGATAACAGGGTGACTGATTTCTGCCAGGACTACTGAGTGATCGTCTGAGCGGTAATAACTTCCCAGAGCAATCATGAGTCGCCCAAAGCCAACATGCAAAACTCCTAGAACTATGACACCTATCAGTCCCCAGGCTCCAAAACTAACAAAATACTGTAAGAGGTCCTGTCCTGAAGATACCCCTGCACCAATCATTACACCGACATAGGCCAGGGCAATGCTCCAAATACGTTTTGACATATTACCTCCTGTAAAATACAAAGTATTTTTATTTTACACTACTCTAACACCTTTGTAAAAATCAATAAAAAACAGCACTTTCATAAGAAAGTGCTACTCATACTCTTATTTTTCCCAACCTTTTCGTCCATCAACAAAGGTTGCTTGTAAGTCCAAGGAGTCATCTAATACAATAAAATCAGCTGGTAAACCTGCTTTTAGGCTTCCGCAAGTATTTTCAAGCCCAACCGATTTAGCTGGAACACTAGTGGCCATTTGTAAGGCTTGAGCAACTGTCACAAGTCCCCAATCAACCACATGTTTGACTCCGTCTTTAAGTTGTAAGATAGATCCAGCTAGATTACCACCTTCTTTGAGGCGGGCGGTACCATTTTCAACAATAACAGGAAGTTCGCCTAACATATAGTCGCCGTCCGGACAGCCTCCCGCTGACATACAGTCTGTAATTAGGGCAACTCCTTGAGGTGTCTTTTGCTTGATAAGAACTTTACAAGCTGCAGGGACCACGTGATGACCATCTGCAATCAGCTCACCAATAGTTTCTGGACTATCGAAGGCTGCCCCAACCATACCTGGCTCACGGTGGGTAAAGCCACGCATCCCGTTGTAGACGTGAACCCAAACGGACGCCCCAGCTTCCACTGCTGCCATGGCTTCTTCATATGTGGCATTGGAATGACCTAGAGCGATGGTCACACCTTGCTTGGTTGCTTCTTGGATAAATTCAGCCACTCCCTCACGTTCAGGAGCAAGGGCCAATTTAATCAGTTTTCCTTGAGCCGCCTCCTGCCATTCCTTCAATTGTTCCACACTTGGATTGCCCATATACTTAGGATTTTGAGCTCCCTTGTAGGTTTCAGTGAAATAAGGTCCTTCAAAGAAGAGCCCTTGAATTTTGGCGCCAGTCTCCTTACCAACCGTATTAGCTGTTGTTTGGCAAATTGCCTTCAACTCTTCAAATGGCGCTGTTAAAGCTGTCGGTAAGAAGGAGGTCACACCTGCTGAAAGCAAGGCCTGACTCATGCCTAGAAGACTTTCCTCAGAATTATCCATGACATCATAACCCGCAAATCCATGAATGTGAGTATCTACAAGACCCGGAGAAATCTGATAATCACTGTAATCTAATACCTCTGCACCTTCTGGTACATTTTCCGTCCAGTCACCAAAACGGCTATCCTCAACCGCTAGGTAGCCACCTTCCTTGATTTTATGTTCAAAATAAAAACGCTTGGCTGAAATATAATAGGTCATAGGACCACCTCTCATCATTTTTCTATGTTTTTAATACGCTTTCATTATAACAAAAAAGCCGAGAAATTTTCTCGACTTTCTCTATTAAATCACACCTTCTGTAACCTTTTCAACAAGGTTAATCGCATGATCTGCGATACGTGTGTAATGTGAGAGGTAATCAACATAGTTGATACCTGCTTGCGCAGTACACTCACCATTGTTAAGACGTTTGGTATGTATTTTACGCAATTGTTTTTCAAGTTTTTCCAACTCTTCATGGCGAAGGATGACTTGACCTGCAAGTACCTTATCGTCATCTACAACAACACGAATACTATCAAGGGCGATACGGTGAGTACGGTTGTAAACATCCGCAAGCTCAGCCTTGGCAGTATCAGAAAATTCAATTCCCTTATTATGAATGTGTTGTGAAAGGTTTGCACTTGCAACTGCAAGGTCACCAATACGCTCCAAGTCACGAACAGAGTCAAGCACACTTGCCAACACTTCATTTTCAGAAACGCTTAGAGATTCGTTAGAGATGTCAATCAAATAAGTTGTCAACTCTTCATCAATACTATTAACTGCTGTTTCATACTTCTCAACCTTATCGAAGTATTTTTCATCTCCCTTAGCAAAGAAAGCATAGGAAGCTTCCAAAGACTGGATGGCGTACGATGCCAAGTGCACCAATTCTTTCTTAGCATTACCAAGGGCGATAGCTGGTGCTTGTGTGATAAGCAAACGGTCCAAGTAGAGTGCTTCGTACTTGTTAATCTCATCTTCACCAGGAATAATCTTAGTCACAAGGTAAGCCAAGAGTCCGATGAATGGGAATTGAACAATAGTATTTGCGATGTTAAAAGTACCGTGAGCAAAGGCGATAGTCATCTCAGGTGTCAAACCAAGCACAGACTTAAACCATTGAATCAAGGCTGTGAATGGTACCAAGAGAATCAAACACAAGACCGTCCCAATGACGTTGAACAGGACGTGAGCCCCTGCCACACGTTTGGCTGCAATGTTTGAACCAAGAGCAGCTAGAACCGCTGTGATAGTCGTCCCGATATTATCCCCAAAAAGGATTGGAAGGGCACCTTGCAGATCAAGCAAACCACCCGAGTAGAGACTCTGAAGAATACCGATGGTCGCTGCTGACGACTGAATCAACATGGTCAAGCCAGCACCGATGATAACCCCCATGACTGGGCGATCACCCAAGGTTGCCAGGTAATCCTTAAAGGCTGTAACTGACTTCAAAGGCTCAACCGCATCTCCCATAAGGTTAAGGGCAAAGAAAATCCCCCCTACACCAAACAAGATACGACCTAGGTTATTGAGCTTCTTATTGCTTGTAAAGAAGAGAAGCGCAGCTCCCAGGAAAATCACTGGAAGGGCATAGTCACCAAGCTTGAAACCAATCATGAAGGAAGTTACGGTTGTCCCGATGTTTGCCCCCATGACAATACCAATAGCCTGACGAAGACTTAAAAGCCCTGCCGAAACCAGACCGACGACAATAACGGTA
Organism: Streptococcus sp. 17.1; assembly: GCF_016648655.1. Taxonomy (NCBI): domain Bacteria; kingdom Bacillati; phylum Bacillota; class Bacilli; order Lactobacillales; family Streptococcaceae; genus Streptococcus; species Streptococcus sp. 17.1. Next base: position 24,054 of record NZ_JACLQM010000011.1, on the reverse strand, counting down.
ACCCCTGAACTCGACTGAATCAAGGCCGTCATGACAATACCAATCAAAACCCCTAAAAACGGGTTACTGGTATACTTATCGATGTAAAAACGCAACTTATCTCCGGCTGCTTGTTGAAGACCATCTCCCATGTACTTGATACTAAAAAGGAAAAGCCCCAAACCACCGAGGAAAGAAAACGCAATATCTTGCCAATTTACTGACACATTTTTGTCCTCATTATTTAAAATTTTTCGGTAAAACCGACCTTTCTATTGTATCGATTTATTAGGGAATAAACAAGGCTTTTCCACAAAATAATAGAAAGATCAGAAGAAAATCTGACCTTTCTAGATATCTCAATTAATCCACTTGAACATAACGGCGAACACCACTATAGCTGATGTAAGAAATCCAACTATGACCATCTTGATTAACCTTCATATCAAAGTTAATCTGATTACCTGCTTCTAAGTAAAATTCAACTGGAGCCGTATCACTAGGAGTATTCTTGACAGCCGTACGTTTGGTAAGCTTGTAGCTGCCAGATTCTGCAATACCACTATCAATTGGAAGTTGATTGTCAGTAACTGTCACGTCTTTAGGTAGCGTCATATTATCTGATTCTTTTAAGTAGACCTTTGTTCCTCCAGTACTGGTTACTTGAATGGTATCTTGTTCGTAGCTTGGACCAGAAATAGCTGCTTTTTTAGAGACAAAGCTAATATCTCCAACGATACCAGAGGTGTCCCCCCTATCTCTTGAGAGGGTGGCATCATACTTACCTGAGCCCTCTTGATAATTATCTTTCGGGTGCACATAATTGTGAACTGTCGCTTGGCCTTGTGCAGTTATATCTCCTACTAGGCTAGTATTGTTAAAGACCAGACGACTGCCATCACTAGACTTCCAAGTTCCGGCAATACTATCAAACCGACCACGCGCTACCGCACTCACATCCATATCCACAGTGGTCACTTGCGTATCCGTTTTAGCTTGAGCTTGACTGCTTGAAGTTTGACTATCACTTGAGCTCTTCGGAGCTTGAGATTGACTCGCTGAAGACTTAGGAGCCTGGGACTGGCTGCTTGAGGAAGCTGATGAACTCTTTGAAGATGATGATTGAGACTGACTGCTACTCGAACTTGGGGCAGAAGCCTTTTGACTACTTTGCGCGCTTGAAGATTCCGTCTTTGAACCCGAAGATTCCTTGACCTTAGCACTAGACTTGCTAGTCTTACCGCTATCTTTACTAGATGATTTAGCCTTACTTGATGAGGTCACCTGGCTGCTATTAGGCGTCTTATCTGCTGAACTGGATTCCTTATGGCTGGAACAGGCCGTCAGCAAAGCCATTGAGGAAAGGGTAACCATTGAAAGCACGATTGCTTGGGAAAATTTGTTTTTCATAATCATTTCCTCATTTCTAGTCTATCACATAAAGTAAAGATAGGACCTATGTCACAAGGAAACACAGGGTTCTCTCTACTTTTAAGGGAACAATCTTATCTACACTTTTATTATATCATTTTCTAATGTAAACGCTAAGATATTAGCCTTGTAAATCCTAAAATAGAGATGAAAATATCTTGAATCCTTGTGATATAATAGAGACAAAAAATTGAAAGTTATACCATGACATTCTATCTTCTAGCACAAGTATTCTCAGCCATAGGTGCCCTATGTGTCGCTATATCCTCTTTTGCAAAATCAAAAAATAAGATGCTCGTCTGGCAAATTACCGACTATATTTTTACTGCTATTGCCAACCTGCTTCTCGGAGGCTATACCGGTGCTTTAACCATTAGTATTTCCATCATTCGTAATAGCTTGATGGTCAAAAAGAAGATGACCAAGGCTATCTTGACCATCCTCATCATTATTCAAATCATCTTAGGATCCTACCTCAATCAGCTTGGACTTATTGGCTATCTGCCAATCATCTCTTCAGTCTCTTATAGTTTAGCCATTGCCATCACACGAAACCTTCAGTGGCTTCGCTGGGTCATCATTGAGAATATGTTACTCTGGCTCATTTACGATTTGACCATTCAGGCTTACCCAGCTGCCGTCACTGATGTCACCATCACACTGACTACTCTTGTTGCCATTATTAAAAATCGAAAAACCTTTAGCAGATAGAAGCTAAAGGTCTTTTTCTTATAAAGCCCAAGTACGAATAGCGTGGGCTACGCCTGCCTCGTCATTTGTCAAGGTCACATACTTACACAACTCTTTAATATCGTCACTAGCATTACCCATGGCAACACTTTGACCGACGAATTTAAGCATTTCAAGGTCATTAGCAGCATCACCCAGAGCCATGATTTGATCTGGAGCAATTCCAAGTTTTTCCGCTAAATGCTTAAGTCCACTGGCCTTAGTTGCCCCCTGTGGCATGATTTCAAAGATATAGTCTTGGCTACGAACTGTGCTATAGCTTTGACTAAGTCTATCTTGCACAGCGTTTTGGAAGGCGTCCAAAGGTTCAGAATCAGCCATATACATGGCTTGGAAAATCACTTGGCCTTCCACAAAGATCTCTTCCAAACTTCTAGCCTTCGCTTCTGTGAAAACAGTGCTAGCATCATATGCTACTAGCTCAGGCACTTCATCGCCCACAACATAGTAAGTCTTCTCACCAGTAAAGGTTAGAGCCACCTCTGGAAAGCCTTCGCAAGCCTGCAAGAGTTCTTCCATCTCAGAGCGAGATAAACTTTCATATTGAAGCAAGTTCCAATTTTTTGTCTCATAAGTTGAACAACCATTGTTCATGATAATGTACTCTTCTTCACTCAGTCCTAATTTCTCAAAATGGGGAAGAATACCTGAACGTGGGCGTCCTGTACAAAGGACAATTTTGATACCTGCCGCAGCTGCTTCTTGAATAGCCTTAATATTCTCTACAGGAATCTCTTTTTGGCTATTTAAGAGCGTCCCGTCCATGTCAATTGCAATGAGTTTCACTTGGTTCTGATTCATTTTACTCTCCTTCGACCCTAATAAGTGTCATAAATGGTTAACTGGTATTGTTCAATGATGCTGTTTAATTTGTCGCCATAGGTTGTGTCCGTAGCGTAGACCCCTGTTAGGGCAGCTGTCGCATCCTTATAATTCTTAGTATTGGAACGGTGCACCCCTACATAGTAGCTTCCCTCAAGGAAATCCACATAGTCCTGTAAAGAATTTTCCACAGAGCCATAAGAACGAAAAGCCGCATCAATATAGTAAGGATTACCCTTACCATCATCCTCCCAAGTCGGTAGGGTCACACTTTGACCATTGTAATCCCCCTTAATCCCAAAGAAGTTATAGGACGGCTTCTGACTCAAAGTAGATTGTCCAGAGTCGGATTCCAAGATGGCCTGAGCTATCATAACAGATGCATAAAGATCATTTCTAGCTGCCAAATAGCGCGACGTCTCTCCAATCTCGGCAATAAAAGCAACTGTCCTCTCATCTGTAGATGTCATGTTCTTTTCCATAGTCAACTTTGGAAAATTTAAACTAGCTAGGAGTCCCAATAAGGCAAATAGGCCAATAAAAATCAGACTCCACTTTTGGAAAAATTTAGGAAAGAGCAAGAAAGACTTCTGTTTCTTTTTAGTTTTCTTAGGTCTAGCTTTAGACTTACTTTTCTTTTTTCCTTTTGCCAATTGGTCACCCCCTCAATCATACTAACTCCTCTAAGTATATCAAAATTCACTAAAAAAGACCCAAACCAACCGGTTTAAGCCTTCATTATATTAAATGGCGTCTCCACCACGTTCACCAGTACGAATGCGGATAACATCATCAATAGGAACAATAAAAATCTTCCCATCACCAACTTCTCCTGTCGCCACGGCGCTCCGAATGGCATCAACAACTTCGTCAACCGCCATATCCTTAACTACAATTTCAACCTTAACCTTAGCTAATAAGGTAGGAACAATGCGCTGTCCACGAACAAACTCTGCAAAGCCACGTTGATTACCATAACCCAGAACTTGACTTACAGTCATCCCCTTGGCCAAACCACTACCAGTCAAGGCATTTTTCAAATCTTCCAATTTATCCGAACGAATAATCGCTTCTACTTTTTTCATCTGTATTCTCCTACGAATCTAAGCCCATAAAGGTTGGATAGGCTGTTTCCTTGTGTTCACAGTCATCAAGACCAATAGCTTCATCACGGTCACTAACACGCAAAGGCATATAATGAGCAATTACTTTAATAATACCATAGGTCACAAGAGCAGACCAAATAGCTGTAAAGATAATAGCTAAAATAGTCACTATAAACAGATGCGCCTTTCCATAGATCAAACCAATATTAGCCTTATCTAGAGCTAAATCTGGTGTCGTAAAAATCGCAGTAGCCAAACCACCAAAGATTCCTCCAACGCCGTGGCAACCAAAAGCATCCAAAGCATCATCATAGGCAAAACGTTTCTTCAAGACAGAAATAGCATAAAAACAAATCGGACTAACCATAAGACCAATTAGAATCGCACTCCAAATTGAAACAAAACCAGCCCCAGGTGTGATTGCAACCAGACCTGCCACCAAACCGGTTGAACCACCAACCAAGGATGGATGTCCTGTGACATGTTTTTCAATTGCCAACCATGAAAACATGGCTGCAGCTGCTGAAACATGGGTGGTCACTAGCGCGTGAACTGCCAAGCCATTAGCAGCCAAGGCTGATCCTGCATTAAAGCCAAACCAACCAAACCATAAGAGACCCGCTCCCAATAGAACAAAAGGAACATTATGAGGACGGTGTTCTAAAATGGCAAAATCACGACGTTTCCCAACGACAATTGCCAGAACCAAGGCCGATACACCAGAGGTAATATGAACCACATCACCACCTGCGAAGTCAATCGTCCCCCATTTAGCAAGGAGCCCTTCGTCCCAAACCATATGTGCAAATGGATAGTAGACAAGAAGTAACCAAAAGACAACAAAAATGGCTAAAGGCGTAAAGCGCATCCTTCCTACTACTGAACCCGTCAAAATCGCCACACAGATAATCGAAAACATCATCTGAAAAGCAGCAAACAGCATATCAGGAATGGTTAGACCACGACTTGAAGCCGTTTCAGACACGCCATTTAAAAAAAGGTGACTGAAATTCCCAAAGAAACGACCATGTCCACCAAAGGATAAAGAATAACCAGCAATAACCCACAAAAGCGAGGCAATCGCTAAGGGAAGAACAGACATCATCATGGTATTGATAACATTCTTACGACGTCCAAGCCCACCATAGAAGAAGGCCAAGGCCGGTGTCATCAAACAAACCATGGCTGAACAAATCAATATAAAGGCACTGCTACCTGTATCCATGAAACCACTCCAATGCGTAAATTATTTTATGTCAGATAATATAACACAAAATTACGAGGCATACAAGTTTATTTGCGGAATTTTTTGATAATTCTTTCTTTTCTAACATCTTATGTTGCCACAAAAAAAAGAGCCTCTTAAACCCCATGAAAAAGGTTATAAAGCTCTTGTCTGTTCATTTTTCGCTCTTTAGCAACGGTTTTTATAGCCTGATTAGGTTTCATTCCAGAGGCAATTAAAGCTTCTATAGCCTCTACCGGGGTAACATTTGATGTTAGATTTTCTTCCTTATCATTTTCAGAAGCTCCAGCCACAATCAGTAAACATTCACCCTTGAGAGGATTACTAGCAATATAATCTAAAACTTCTGAAATAGATCCTCGTTGGTACTCTTCATAAAGCTTGGTCAATTCTCGAACTAAAGTTACTTGACGGTTGCCATAGACCTCATGCATATTTTCAAGAGTATCCGCCACACGGTAAGGTGACTCGTAAAAAATCTGTGTCTCAGGATAAGATACTTTTTCTTTAAAGAAATCAATCTGCTGTCCTTTTTTACGGGGTAGGAAGCCATAAAAAATATGAGGTTGAGGTGCTAAACCACTGGCAATCAAGGCTGTAATACCAGCCGATGCTCCCGGTAAGGCCACCACTGGAATATCCTCTGCAATGGCAGCTTTGACCAAATCATGCCCAGGATCCGAAATAGAAGGCATCCCCGCATCAGAAACCTGAGCCAAAGAAAGACCTGACTTCAAGCGCTCCAGTAAATCTGGAATTTTCTCATAAGCATTGTGCTCATGAAAAGAATACTGCTTCGTTTCAATCTCAAAATGCTTGAGCAAGAGACCCGTATTGCGCGTGTCCTCTGCACAAATAAGGTCTACCTCTTTCAAGATTTGAACACTGCGAAAAGTCATATCCTGCAAATTCCCAATAGGTGTGGGAACCAGGTAGAGGGTACCGTAGTTAGACTGCCCCTTAAAACTCTTTTGAACCTGCATGCTTAATCTCCGTACAACAATTCTGCACAGAAGCCACAAGCCTCATTATTATCACGACGTTGACCATAAAAATCTGGACAAATATGGAATCCATCATCATAAATGGCCTCGAGGTTCACCTTGCCATGAGACATCTTAGTTCCTGTCTCCTCTTGAACCACTTGACTCAAGTGCTCACGCAACTTGTCGTTTTCCAACTTAAGGGCTGTATTCTCATCAAGAATTCCTGAGAAGTTCGCCTTAATTGCTTCTACTTCTGCCAACATTGACATCAAATTTTGTGATAATTCTTCGAACTTATCATACAATTCACGCTTTTCCATTTAGCTGAACTTCCTCCACTCCATAAATTAGGGGCGCACGCCCTTTTTCAAACACAACCTTAATAGTCCCTGCAATCACATCAATGGCAACAACTTGACCTTTTCCATCCTTGGTTTCAATTTCTTGTCCCAAGTCAGGGTAATTAGCCTTGCTTTCTCTATAAAAATCATCTTCATAACTGAGACAGCACATGAGTCGGCCACAGACACCATTCATCTTACCAGAATTCAAGGACAAACTCTGATTTTTAGCCATCTTAATCGACACCGGTGGAAATTCACCCAAAAAGCTAGAACAACAAAGTGCACGTCCACAAGGTCCTAAACCACCATAAATCTTTGATTCCTCACGACTTGAAATTTGACGCAACTCAATGCGTGTCTTAAAGTAAGCTGCCAAATCCTTGAGCAACTGACGAAAATCGACTCTCTTTTCAGCCACAAAACTAATCAGTACATAAGAGCTATTTAGAGGAAAAACGATGTCAACCACTTTCATATCTAGTTGATTTTGAGTGATTAAATCAGCCACCACAGACATACTCTTTTCAGCCTTCAAAAGATTTTCATCATATCTGGCAAAATCCCTCTCTCCGGCTAGGCCTTCAACTCGATTCAAATCAGTAGGCAAACTAACTTCAGGAAAATTTGTATTCTCCACAACGACCTGAGCCAGACGCTTATCCTTTTTATCCAAAACGACTACAAAGTCATCTTTGGCATAATTTCTATCAGGTACAACATATTCTATTGTACCAGTTTCTTCAAATTTTATTCCAATGACTTCAGTCATGATAACACCATATACTCCATCGCATTTTGAAAGCTGACATTAGCTAGCCACATTTTTCGTGCCTCATATACTAAGTCTAGCCATCGTCTTGCTTGTGGATTTTGTATATCCTTCCCCAATTGATAAGTTAAAAAAGCCCAGACCATCTCTTGTTCTGACTTTTCACTACACTGGACAGCCAGTTTTGCAACATCCAGATAAAGCAGGTCCTGATTAGCCAGCAGAGACTGTGAAAAACGCTCCACTGTATTGACCAAATCAAGAACCTTATTATCCTTAGCTAACTCAAAAGCCTGTGCTTCATCCTTAGCAAAATCTGCCAAGACCTTAGCTTGTGTCAATAACAAACCTTCCTTCTGCAGCAAGTCTTCCAGATAAACTCTGTTCTTAGGAAAATAAAAGAGTTGAGCTCGGCTTTTAATCGTCGGTAACATATGACTATCATCAGCTGTCAAAAGAAAAATATAAATCTGACTTTGAGGTTCTTCAATAAACTTTAAGAGACTATTCGCAGCATTGACATGCATCTTGTCAGCATCTCGAATGATAAAAACCTGAGCCTGTCCCTCAAAGCTAGATTGACTAAACTCTCTGGTCAACTGACGAATCGTGTCCGTCTTAATAATCTGTCCTTGTGGTTCTACGAATTTAACATCAGAAAAATCCCCTTGTGCAATCAAGCGACAGGGACGACAGTGACCACAAGGAAGACCATTCTCAGGAGTCACACAAAACCGACTCTGCGCTAGCCAAATAGCCATGTCGAGACTTCCAAAATCACCCGAAAACAAATAAGCATGACTCAAACGATTTTCCCTGATAATTTGTGAAAACTCTTCAAACAGTTTGCTTTGACTTTCAGCTAACTTCATCTTGCTCCTTATAAATAGCCTTCAATTACTTTCCAAGCTTGCTCTACAACATCTTCAAAAGCCTGTGAGGCATCGATTAACTTGATACGTTCTGGTTCAGCCTTAGCCAAATCCAAATAACCTTGACGTACACGCTGATGCAAGTCAAGCTTCTCTAAATCTAAGCGGTTGACTTCACGTTCACCGCTGGCTGCAATGCGGGCCAAACCAGTTTCAGAATCCACATCAAATAACAAGGTCACGTCAGGTTTATAACCATCAGTCGCATAGGTATTTAACCAGGCAATCTCATCCTGATTCAAGCCACGACCAGTCCCTTGATAGGCAACTGATGAATCAATAAAACGATCCATAATGACCATATTGCCTTTTTCAAGCTCTGGCAAAACCTTCTCAACCAAGTGTTGGCGGCGAGCCGCAATATAGAGCAAGAGCTCTGTCTTAGCATCCATAGCCGTATTATTTACGTCCAGAATAACCTCACGGATTTGCTCTGCAATGGCTACTCCTCCTGGTTCACGTGTCGTTACGACTTTGGCTGGATAGGCTTCTCTAAGACGAGGCAAAAGTGCCTCCAAAACTGCAGTCTTTCCAGCACCGTCTGGTCCTTCGATTGAGATTAATAACCCTTTTGACATGATACTTCCTTTATTATTTCTTTACCTTTTATTTTATCAAATTTTAGCTCAAATGAACAATCTAGGACTAAAGAAAAAAGAGGTTTCTAAAACCTCCCCTTTAATATGTGAACACCTATGACCATGCCGATTGCAGGTTTCGAACCTGTGACCTACGCGTTACGAGTGCGTTGCTCTACCAACTGAGCTAAATCGGCTAACACAGTCATTCTAGCACTCTAGACCCAAAAGTCAAGCACTGTGTGAAGTTAAACACTTTTTACAAGAAAAAAGAACTTGGACGAGCCAAGCTCTTTCTTTTCTTACAATGATTTGTAAAGTTGACTTGCATTCTCAACAGTGAAACCATATTCTTTAAAGATACGGTCACCAGGTGCTGAGGCACCCCAAGTATCAATAGTAAGTGTTTTACCTGCAAGACCAACGTATTTGCCCCAACCAAAGCTAGTTCCAGCTTCGATAGCCAAACGTTTTGTCACAGCTGCTGGAAGAACTTCTTCTTTATATGCAGCATCTTGTTCATCAAAGAGATTTTGTGATGGCATTGAAACAACACGGACATGCACGCCTTCAGCTTCAAGAGCCGCTTGAGTATCAAGAGCCAATTTCACTTCAGAACCTGTCGCAATGATGATACCATCAAGATCACCTTTAGCTTCTGAGATGATGTAAGCCCCTTTATTGACACCAGTTTCAGCATTTTCAGCTGTACCATCAAGGACTGGCAAGTTTTGACGTGTCAAGACTAGCATTGTTGGACGTTCAGTCTCAGCCAAGGCACGTTTCCATGCTGCATTAGTTTCATTACCATCTGCAGGACGGATAACATTAAGGTTAGGCATTGAACGCACACTTGCCAATTGTTCGATTGGTTCGTGAGTAGGTCCATCTTCACCAACTGCTACTGAGTCGTGTGTCATAACATAAGTTACTGGCAAGTTTTGAAGTGCTGCCATACGTACTGCTGGAAGCAAGTAGTTTGAGAAGACGAAGAAAGTACCACCATAAACACGAGTACCACCATGAAGAGCAATACCATTCATCGCTGCAGCCATAGCAAACTCACGTACACCGAACCAAATATTACGTCCAGCATAGTTGTCTGGTTGGAAATCAGACTCAGCCTTAACCATAGTATTGTTAGAAACTGAAAGGTCTGCTGAACCTCCCCAGAATGAAGGAACTTGTTCAGAAATCTGTTGGATAGCTTGTTGGCTTGACACACGGCTAGCTACTGCTGAACCCAATTCATGAGCATTCAAGTCAACGTGTACAGGTTCATTCGCAAAGGCAGCCTTGTATTCAGCAGCCAATTCTGGGTAAGCAGCTTCATATTCTGCAAATTTAGTTTGCCAAGCATTTTCAGCAGCTTCACCACGGAATTTAATACCAACTTCGAAACGACGAGCGACTTCATCTGGAACTGTAAAGGCTGGGGCATCATAACCATAAACATCTTTTGCGTGATCAATGCCGTCTTGACCAATTGGAGCACCGTGGACAGCTGATGTTCCTTGGCCTTCAGCTCCGTAACCAATGATTGTCTTAACTTCGATAATAGATGGTTTATCTGTCTCAGCCTTAGCTTCTTCAATAGCTTTAGCAATAGCTTCCAAATCATTACCATCTTTAACAAGAATGTGTTGCCAACCATAAGCTTCAAACTTAGCCTTAACATCTTCTGTGAAAGCCATTGAAGTTGGTCCATCAAGTGAGATATCATTTGAATCGTAAAGAAGTACCAACTTACCAAGTTTAAGGTGACCAGCAAGACTAGCAGCTTCTTGAGAAACACCTTCCATCAAACAACCATCGCCATGGAGGGCATAAGTATAATGGTCAACAATATCAAAACCAGGTTTGTTAAATTTAGCTGCCAAGTGCGCTTCAGCCATTGCCATACCTACAGCATTAGCAATCCCTTGACCAAGAGGTCCTGAAGTCGCTTCAACACCATCTGTATGGTTAACTTCAGGGTGACCTGGAGTCTTAGATCCCCATTGACGGAAGTTCTTCAAGTCGTCCATTGTCACGTCGTAGCCAGAAAGGTGCAAGAGACTATAAAGCAAGGCAGAACCATGACCTGCAGAAAGAACAAAACGGTCACGGTTTGTCCAGTTACGGCTAGTCTTTGGATTAACATTCATCACATGGTTCCAAAGTACATAAGCCATTGGCGCTGCACCCATAGGAAGACCTGGGTGTCCAGAATTCGCGGCTTGAATGGCCTCGATTGAAAGCGAACGAATAGTGCTGACCGCCATTTGGTCAATTGCATCAAAAGTCATGATTTCTAATTCTCCTCTTCTTGGAAAAATGCGGAGCATACAGACTATCAGTGCCTGCGCTCTAGTTATACTATTCTCATTATAGCATATTATCTGCCTCTTGGGACAATCCAATTGTACTTGCCTAGGCTCAAAGTTTTAAAAAATCCAAACAAAAAGATAGGGCTTACAAAATAGGAGTTTTTGTTCTACATTTAAGCACCTTTGCTCCCCAAAACAGGATAAGAGAAACCTGGCTTTTTTTAGAAAAACACTTAAGACAAACAAGAAAAAAGCCGAGGGAAACCTCGACTTTATCTAAAATTATTTAACGAAGTCAAGCAATGCCAAGAAGCTTTCAGCTTCAAGTGATGCACCACCTACAAGAGCTCCGTCAACGTCTGGACAAGCCATGTATTCAGCAACGTTTTCAGGTTTAACTGATCCACCGTATTGAACACGTACTTTGTCGGCAACTTCTTGACCAAAGTCAGCAGCTACAACGTCACGAACAACTTTACACATTTTTTGTGCGTCGTCTTGTGAAGCTGATTTACCAGTACCGATAGCCCAGATTGGTTCGTAGGCGATTACTGTTGAAGCTACTTGTTCTGCAGTCAATCCAGCAAGAGCAGCTGAAACTTGAGCACCTACGAATTCTGCTGCTTTACCAGCTTCGTAAGTTTCAAGTGATTCACCACAACAGATGATTGGAAGCATACCATTAGCAAAGATTGCTTTAGCTTTTTTGTTGATGTCTTCATCAGTTTCGTGGAAGTAGTCACGACGTTCTGAGTGACCGATAACAACGTAGTCAGTACCGATTTCTTTCAAAACTTGTGGGCTAGTTTCACCAGTGAAGGCACCAGCATTTTCAAAGTAAGTGTTTTGTGCAGCAACTTTAAGGTCTGAACCTTTAGCAGCAGCAAGTACAGCTGTCAAGTCAACTGCAGGAGCTGCGATACCAGCTTCAACAAGATCTGATGAAGGAAGTTTTGATGCTACAGCTTCAACGAATGCTTTTGCTTCTTCTGGATTTTTGTTCATTTTCCAGTTACCAGCGATAAATGGTTTACGTGACATTTCACATACCTCTTCTTTTATTTATTTACTCGTTTATTTTATCACAAATCCCTTACTATTACTAGGATTTTAGGAAAATTCCGAAAACTCAACCTGCTTTATGTCTATTTATCACTATCAAAACTTAGCTTAAGCATCTAAAATACCTTAAAAGTATAAAATCACAAGTATTTTTAAACACCAAAAAGAGCCGAGTAAACTCGACTCTCTCAATTATTGTCTGACGAATAATTGTATTGGGAACTTAATATTAATTAAGCTTCGATTTCAGATACGATACCTGAACCAACAGTACGTCCACCTTCACGGATAGAGAATGTTGTACCTTGTTCAACGGCGATTGGGTGGATCAACTCAACGTCGATAGTCACGTTATCACCAGGCATAACCATTTCAGTACCTGCAGGAAGTTCGATTGAACCTGTTACGTCAGTTGTACGGAAGTAGAACTGTGGACGGTAGTTGTTGAAGAATGGAGTGTGACGTCCACCTTCTTCTTTAGAAAGGATGTAAACTTCACCTTTGAATTTAGTGTGTGGGTTGATTGAACCAGGTGCAGCCAATACTTGACCACGTTCGATTTCATCACGTTGGATACCACGAAGAAGAACACCGACGTTATCTCCGGCAATACCTTCGTCAAGTTGTTTACGGAACATTTCAACACCAGTAACAACTGCTTTTTGGATGTCTTCTTTAAGACCAACGATTTCAACTTCGTCATTGACACGAACAACACCACGGTCGATACGTCCTGAAGCAACAGTACCACGACCAGTGATTGAGAATACGTCTTCGACTGGAAGCAACAATGGTTTGTCAGTGTCACGTTCTGGTTCTGGAATGTATTCGTCAACAGTGTTCATCAAGTCCATGATGATGTCTTCGTATTTAGAATCACCTTCAAGAGCTTTAAGAGCTGAACCTTGGATAACTGGAATGTCATCACCTGGGAAATCGTATTCTGAAAGAAGGTCACGGATTTCCATTTCAACCAATTCAAGCAATTCTTCATCGTCAACCAAGTCAACTTTGTTCATGAAGACGATAAGGTGTTTAACACCAACCTGACGTGAAAGAAGGATGTGCTCACGAGTTTGTGGCATTGGTCCGTCAGTAGATGCTACTACAAGGATCGCACCGTCCATTTGAGCGGCACCAGTGATCATGTTTTTAACGTAGTCCGCGTGTCCTGGCGCATCGATGTGAGCGTAGTGACGTTTTTCAGTTTCGTACTCAACGTGTGCAGTGTTGATTGTGATACCACGTTCACGTTCTTCTGGAGCAGCGTCGATTGAAGCGTAGTCTTTTGGTGTGTTAACTGCGCTAGGAAGACGACGAGCCAATACAGTTGTGATAGCAGCTGTCAAAGTAGTTTTACCGTGGTCAACGTGTCCGATTGTACCAATGTTAACGTGTGGTTTACTACGATCGTATTTTTCTTTTGCCATTTAGGAAAAGCCTCCAATAAAATATATTTTATAGATAGACAGTAGGCAATACAGTCTAACTTTACTCTACTATTCTATCAAAATGTCATAGAATTGCAAGTATTTTATATAGTTTTCAGTTTTTCTTTAGAGTAATTACAAATATTCCTTTCAATAATTCTATTTCTACTGCTCCTATTAGCTTTCACTATCTTCATACTACTGCCTAACACCATCTAACGAAAAAAGAAGCCGTATTAACGACTTCTTCTTAAAGGCACGATTTTTTCATCTTGATTTTCCAATTCTTGAGTCTGAGATAACTCATCCTCAATCGCTTGAACAATATTATCACGCTTTTCATTAGCAGCGATGTTCAAGACAAAGGCTATCCCAACTGAAGTCACTAAAAGAGAGTTACCTCCTTGCGAAAGGAAGGGGAAGGTAACCCCTGTTGATGGAATCAGCCCTGAGATTCCTCCGATGTTAACGAAGACCTGCATTAGCATTAAGGCACCTACACCCAATGCCATCATAGAGTTAAAAGGATTTCGTGCCTTGACTCCCACAATCATAACACGAAGAATGAGGAAAAAGAGGAGGGCCAGAATCAAGCCAGCTCCGATAAGACCTAACTCTTCAATTACAATTGAAAACACAAAGTCTGTTGTAGCTTCTGGGAGATAACCAGTTTTTTCAATCGAATTTCCAAGTCCAAGGCCGAACCAGCCCCCATTACTCATAGCATAGTATGAATGAGATAGCTGAAGACCAGATCCTGTCAAATCCTTGAACGGATTAAAATATGCTGCGAAACGCTTGGCAACATATCCAAAGATAGGTACCTTAGCCATGGTTTGAACCCCAACCAAGGCAATTAACCCAAGGAAGGCTGACGAAATCCCAACAATACTGGCAAACAAGGCCGTAAACCAACGGTAGCCAACACCAGAAATTGAAAACATCACTACTGTAGTCAACACAATGATAGCCGCATTCCCCAAGTCAGGTTGGATAGCAACCAAACCGATCATTACAAGCAAATAGACACGCCAGTCATTAAGTTCCTTACCATTCCTAGGAATCCATCTATTCTTCGTCAGGGCTTGGTAGTCATAACGTTCTATGGCAGACTGTTTTTTTGAAAAGGTGTGTGCCAAAAACCAAACAACAATGATCTTAAGGTACTCCGCTGGTTGGAAAGACAAGGGACCTAGCACAATCCAACCATTGGCACCATTGATTTCCCTGGTGAAAAATTTGGCAATGACCAAAAGTAAAATCTCAAAGGCAATAACAACACCCAAAAGCTTATCTTTCCTGAGAAAGTTCAATTTCAGTCGGTAGATGAAAAAAATAGAGAACAAGGATACCAACCAAAAGGCTCCTTGGTTTATAACAGATGCGAAGGGATTGGCTCCCAAGGCTACTAAACGAGCACTTGTTGTTGAATACACTACTATTAAACCAACTATGGATAAGATTAAATAAGGTATCAAGATGGTGTAATCTAAAAGATGCTTCTTTTCAATTTTCATATCTTTAAAAAACTCATACTTTCTATTACGTTACTCTACATTTTCTCTTAAAATATAAAGCTAACAGCTTATATTATAACACTTTGATACCTTAAACTAAAGTAAAAGCTAAATTAACCGTTTTCAGGACTGGAAATCTGATTTTTTATCTTACCTTCAGATAGGTTTTACAATGAACTTTCTTTGATAACTTTGCTACTTCTCATGTTTTCTTTTACGACAAATAAAAAACGGGACCAAAGTCTCGTTTTTTTTGTCTTATTTTGTACCGACACTGATACGATTAAGTGCTCGACGGAGAGCAACCTGAGCACGTTGAACTTCATCAATACGGTCAGATTTAGTTGCTTCTTCCAAGTCACGTTCGGCACGTTGCTTGGCACGTTCGGCACGAGAAACGTCAATGTCGCGTTCACGTTCTGCTGAATCGGCAACGATAGTAATAAAATCATCTTTAACTTCGATGATACCACCGTTTACGGCAATCCAATCGACGTGACTCTCGTCATCCACACGACGAACCTTGAGTTCATCCACTTCAAGTGGCGCAATCAAGTTAATATGGCCTGGCAAGATACCAATTTGACCATCTTTAGTAACCGCGTGGATAAAGCTGGCATGGTGGTCATATTTCAGACCATCCGGAGTTACCACTTGTACGGTCATTTGTGCCATATCTTCACCTCATTAGTAGCCCATAGCTTTAGCTTTAGCTACTACATCCTCAATTGGACCTACGCTACGGAAGGCATCTTCTGGAAGATTGTCATATTTACCTTCAAGGATTTCTTTAAAGCTACGAACGGTTTCAGCAACTGGAACATAAGAACCTGGTTGACCTGTAAACTGTTCAGCAACGTTAAAGTTTTGTGACAAGAAGAATTGGATACGACGAGCACGTCCAACCAATGTTTTTTCTTCGTCTGACAATTCATCCATACCAAGGATAGCGATAATATCTTGCAATTCACGGTAACGTTGAAGCACACGTTGAACTTCAGTCGCAACAGCATAGTGTTCTTCACCAACAATTTCAGGTGAAAGGGCACGTGAGCTTGATGCCAATGGGTCAACGGCTGGGTAAATACCCATTTGTGTCAACTTACGTTCAAGGTTGGTTGTTGAATCCAAGTGAGCAAATGCTGTAGCTGGCGCTGGGTCAGTATAGTCATCGGCTGGAACGTAGATGGCTTGGATTGATGTAACAGAACCTTTTTTAGTTGATGTGATACGTTCTTGCAATTGACCCATTTCAGTAGCAAGTGTAGGTTGGTAACCAACGGCTGATGGCATACGACCAAGAAGGGCAGAAACCTCAGAACCTGCTTGAGTGAAACGGAAGATGTTATCGATGAAGAGAAGCACGTCTTGACCTTCGACATCACGGAAGTATTCCGCAATTGTCAAACCAGTAAGTGCAACACGCATACGTGCTCCAGGTGGTTCGTTCATTTGACCGAAGACCATGGCTGTTTTCTCAATAACGCCAGATTCTTTCATTTCCCAGTAAAGGTCATTACCTTCACGTGTACGTTCACCAACACCTGTAAACACGGAAATACCACCGTGCTCTTGGGCAATGTTGTGAATCAACTCTTGAATAAGAACGGTTTTACCAACACCGGCACCACCAAAGAGTCCGACTTTACCACCTTTAAGGTAAGGGGCAAGCAAGTCGATAACTTTAATCCCTGTTTCAAGGATTTCAGTAGATGTTGACAATTCATCGAAAGTTGGTGCTTTTTTGTGAATTGGTTCACGCTCTGCATCTTCTGCAAAAGGTGCTTCCAAGTCAATGGTATCACCAAGAACGTTAAAGACACGTCCAAGGGTATCTTTACCAACAGGAACGCTGATTGGACGACCAGTGTCCAGAACTTCTAGTCCACGAGTCAATCCATCAGTAGATTCCATGGCAATGGTACGAACCACACCTTCTCCAAGTTCAAGAGCTACTTCGAGCACGATACGTTTAGACTTTTGTTCATCAGTATAAACGACCAATGCATTGTTAATCTCAGGGAGTTTATCACCGGCTGCAAACGCTACGTCTACAACAGGACCAACAACCTGAGCAATTTTGCCTGAGCTCATTGTTTTCTCCTTATGATAGTTTTTTGGATGACAATCATCCCTTTTTCATGTGTGTCTAATTAAGACAAATCTCTAGCTATTCAAGTGCACTTGCACCACCAACAATTTCAGTAATTTCCTGAGTGATGGCAGCTTGACGCGCACGGTTATATTGGATTGTCAAATCGTTAATCACATTCTTAGCATTATCAGTGGCTGTCTGCATTGCAGTCATACCCGCTGCGTGCTCAGCTGTTTTGGCATCTACGATAGCACCGTAGATAAGACTCTCCGCATATTGTGGTAAGAGTTGATCCAAAATAGTGTCACGATCTGGTTCCAATTCAAACTTGGTCAACACATGACCTTCTGATTCATTGGGATCCAAATCAGCGATAGGAAGCATTTGTTCCACACGAACTTCGCTAGACAAACTGTTAACATGGTGGTTATAGCACACATAGAGTTCATCAAAAAGTTCATTTTGATACATTCCTACAGCTTTAGAAATGATTTTTCCGACTTGATCAAAACTAGGTTGATCTTCAAGGCCACGAAGTTCAAAAGCAACATTCATGTTACGAGCCTTGAAGAAATCTGAACCTGTTCCACCAATGGAAATGATAGCATATTCATCTTCAGAATCATGGTCACGTTTAATCATGTCCAACACAGCTTTAAGAATTGTTGAGTTATAACCTCCAACAAGTCCTTTATCTGAAGTAATGACAATGTAACCTGTCTTACGAACTGGACGTGCATCCAACATTGGATTTGACGAACCATTAATTAATTCTGAATGTAGAAGATCTGTTGTGATCTGTCTAATTTTTGAGGCATAGATTTGGAAATCTTTAGCAGCTTGCTCAGAACGTGTCAATTTTGATGCAGAAACCATTTGCATGGCTCCTGTGATCTGACTCGTTTTCTTTGTTGAAGCAATTTTTGCTTGGATTTCTCTTAGAGAGCCTGCCATATGCTGTCCTCCCTATTTCTATTTGTATTCTGACTGATCTTTGAAAGCTTGGATAGCTTCATTAAGTACAGATTCCTCAGGAATATCCTTAGTTGTACGAATAGTTTCAAAGATATCCTCATGGTGACTATCAAAGTAGTCATAGAGTGCTTCTTCAAAATCCAAGATTTGATCAACCGGAACACTATCCAAGAAACCGTGTGTCAAAGCGTAAAGGATAACAACTTGTTTCTCAACTGGAAGTGGTTTATGAAGCGGTTGTTTCAAAACTTCGATTGTACGACGACCACGGTTCAATTTCGCTTGAGTCGCAGCATCCAAATCTGAACCAAATTGCGTAAAGGCTTCAAGTTCACGATATGAAGCCAAGTCAAGACGAAGTGTACCAGCAACCTTCTTCATCGCTTTAATTTGCGCTGATCCACCTACACGTGATACGGAAGAACCCGCATCAATGGCTGGACGAATACCTGAGTTAAACAAGTTTTCTTGCAAGAAGATTTGTCCATCTGTGATTGAGATAACGTTTGTTGCGATATAAGCTGAGATATCTCCGGCTTGCGTTTGGATGATTGGCAAGGCAGTAATTGAACCACCACCAAGATCATCTGAAACTTTAGCTGAACGTTCCAAAAGACGTGAGTGGAGATAGAAGACATCCCCTGGGTAGGCTTCACGACCTGGTGGACGACGGAGAAGCAATGAAAGTTCACGGTAGGCCACGGCTTGTTTAGACAAATCATCATAAACAATCAAGACGTGTTTTCCGTTATACATGAACTCTTCAGCCATTGCAACACCAGCGTAAGGTGCGATGTAAAGCAATGGTGATGGTTGTGATGCTGAGGCAGTCACAACGATTGTGTAATCAAGAGCACCATGTTTACGGAGAGTTTCTACTTGTGTACGAACTGTTGATTCTTTTTGACCAATAGCCACATAAATACAGATCATATCTTGTCCTTTTTGGTTCAAGATAGCATCAATGGCTACTGAAGTTTTACCAGTTTGGCGGTCTCCGATGACCAACTCACGTTGACCACGTCCAATTGGAACCAAGGCATCAATGGCCTTAAGACCAGTTTGCAATGGCTCAGAAACTGATTTACGTTGCATAACACCTGGAGCAGGTGTTTCAACTGGACGGAAACCTGTTGTTTCGATGTCACCAAGACCATCAACTGGTTGCCCAAGTGGGTTTACTACACGACCAATAAGGGCTTCACCAACTGGAACTTCCATGATTTTTCCAGTACGTTTAACAATATCGCCTTCACGAATTGCTACGAAATCCCCCAAGATAATGATACCGACATCATTAGATTCAAGGTTTTGGGCCATACCATAGGCACCATTTTCAAATTCGAGCAACTCACCACTCATGGCATTATCAAGACCACGAGCACGTGCGATACCGTCACCGATATAGGTAACGACACCAGTTTCAGTGACGTCAAAGTTTGGCTGGAAGTTTTCAATTTGCTTTTTAATTAAAGCGCTAATTTCTTGTGCGTTAATTGCCAAAAGTCACACCACTTTCTATTTCAAATTCGTTTTAAAGGTTTGCAATTGACTGCGAATTGACGTGTCAACAACCTTATTTTTTGCTTTGATGACGAATCCTCCGATGAGGTCCTCATCAATTTTTTCTACTAAACGACGTGTCTTAATCTCAAATTTTTGTGAAACAATCGCCAAAAGTCGGGCTTTTTGTTCCTCAGACAAGGGACTTGCTGATGTCACTGTGACATCGTAACTATTGTCTTCTTGGTCAAAGAGCTCAAGGACCAATTTCAACACATCATAGAGAATGTTGGCACGGTCATTGAGTAAGATTACCTCAAGAAAATTGTTCATATACACTGAACAAGACTCTTGAAACAAGCTCAAACTTTCTTTTTTAGCTTCACTTGTCACATTTTCCTGCGACAAGAAGGTTTTTAGATTTGTTTCAGCAAAAACTGTTAGGATTTGCCTTACTTCTTCTTGGATTGTTGACACGGCGTCTTGTTCAAAAGCGACTTCTACCAGGCTTCTGGCATACTGCTCAACAAGAGCTTGTGTTTTCTTATCCATTAAGCATCTCCTAATTGATCAAGATAGCTATCAATCAAGTCAGATTGCGCTTTAGCATCAAGGTTTTGTTTCATAACTTTTTCCGCCAAGAGGACAGTCAAGTCTGCAACTTCACCTTTAACGCCAGCAAGTGCTTCCACACGGCTTTGGGCAATGTCTTGATTTGCTTTTTCTTTCAAGCGTTTAGCTTCATCATGTGCTTCTGCAATGATTTTTGATTCTTGAGTTTTACCAGTTTCCTTGGCCCCATCAATAATTTGAGCTGCCTCAGTGCGAGCACCTGCCAACTCATCTTGACGTTTTTGTGCCAAGCTTTCTGCTTCTTGACGAGCATTTTCAGCACTATCAATATCTGTGGCAATTTTCTTTTCACGAGCAGCAAAGATTCCTGTAATTTGATCCCATGCGAATTTACGGATGAGGTAATACAAGAGAAAAACTGAGCCGAGTGTGATAATGATATTACCAAGTGTCGTACTATTAATAAGTATTGACATTTCATTTCTCCCTTTCTTAATTATTCTTCGTTGACTTTATCACCAATATAGTTTGAACTTAGGATAATAAAGACATAGGCTTGGATAAAGCCGATAAAGGCTGAAAAGGCAACCCAGACAAGGTTCAAAGCAAAGGATACAGGTGCTGCAAAAGCAGACCAGGTCACCAATTGAAGAATCAAGCCAGTAAGTACCTCACCAGAATAAATGTTACCAAACAAACGCAAGGCCAATGAAGCAGGGTTGGTTAATTGTTCCAAAATGTTCATTGGGAGCATAGCTGGGTATGGTGAAAGGTAGCCCTTTAGATAGCCTTTAAACCCTTTTTTACGGATCCCCTCAATATGACTAATGAGGGTAATAATCAAAGAAAGAGTGATAGTAACACCGAAGTTCGATGTTGGAGAAGTCCAAAAATTGTAATGCTCACTTTTTACAGACACAAGCAAACCTAAGTTGTTTGCTGTAAAAACAAAGGTGAAAATTACAAACAAGAGCAAACTATAATTCTTCGTGAATTTCCCAAGACTTTGAGAAATGGTACTATTCACAAACTCATAGATGAACTCAAGCACATTTTGTTTTCCCTTTGGTTTAATGGTCATCTTACGACTTGACCAAAAAACCACTCCAAAAACGATAATTACTGTCAAGAGAGACATGGCAAGGACAGTCAAGTCAAAATCAATCCCAAATAATGAGACGGTTGGATTACTTGTAGTTTCCACTGCTCATCCCTCCTTCATCTTTTATTTGTCTATTAGACAATGTAGCTAAGGGCAAACAATACGAAGAAGGTACCTTCGATAAAGGCAACACCAGTAAACATCAATGTTTGAAGTTTGCTAAACATCTCAGGTTGGCGAGCTGCAGCTTTAGCGATATTGGCAACGAGGATACCCTCACCAACAGATACACCCATAACGGCCAAACCGAGGGCTAAGATAGTTAGATTCATAGTAGAATTCTCCTTTTAATTTTTTTTACCCTGTTATTTTAGTCCTATTTTCCACGAAAGTCAATGAATTGACGGTTTTTTGGACGTTTTCACTGACTTTGCCTAACGTTTTCATTTTATTTGCGTAAGCGTTTACTTTTAATGAAAAACTTTCTTCTTATTTCATAAAAACAAGCCTAACCTATTATGGTTAGACTTGTTTGGGAGATTTATGAAAAAAGAAAGATACACTGTCTGACTTAAAACCAGAACA
The DNA here is from genome assembly GCF_016648655.1 of Streptococcus sp. 17.1. NCBI lineage: Bacteria > Bacillati > Bacillota > Bacilli > Lactobacillales > Streptococcaceae > Streptococcus > Streptococcus sp. 17.1. The sequence goes on along the minus strand of NZ_JACLQM010000011.1, from coordinate 1,960 downwards.
TGTGAGCGCTACCGAACGACGTTCAGTAATACTTATTAGGATAACTATAGTATAACTTGAGTTCCTTAAAGAAAGCTGAAGGGGAGCGTTTTTGCTCCACTTTCTCTTTAGAAAGTCCTACTGACTCCAAAAGTAGAAAATACTACTCCGACACTTTTTAATATTAGTATCTCTCCATATCAAATGTTTACTTTATCAATAATTACCATCGACGTGGCTACTCTCCTTGGATAAAACAAACACTAACATTATCAGATGTTAAACGACTTACCCAACCTTTATTTCATAGTCCAGGAATAATAATATCACCTCATAGAGACTTTGTATTTTTCATAAAATGACGTGTACAAAACGGTAACTCGTCCAATTTAACAACTTCTTTTGTCCTAAATCTTCTTCTATCATACAAAACACATGACCCGATGCTATCTTCCTTTCGTTATCAACGATAGAATCTAGAACCTCACTGTACCTAGTTTTATATTAATGTAAGATTACTAGACTTTAGCATTCTCTGACTATAGTCACTTTGAAATATAGATAGTTTGAAGCATCTGGATTTATTTTTGTTATAATAACTTATATAACTATTTTACTTGTAATCGAAAGGAAATAAAATGAGTCTTACAATTTTGAAAGAGGATGAGTTTACATCTTTCATAGAAAAATGTAAAGAACATTCGTTCATGCAAACAGTATCAATGTCTAATCTCCTAAGAAAAAGAGGATTCGAGACTAAATTTTTAGGTTGGAAAAGTAATAATGAAACTACTGTTGCTGCTATTGCTTTCATGAAGCATTTGACTGGAGGAGTCAGAATAGAAATTAATAGTGGTCCATTGTATACAAATGAATCCGATTTAAAGAGTTTTTATCATGAATTACAACTTTTTGCTAAGAAACAGGGAGCTCTAGAATTGGTTGTAAAGCCAGACGACATTTATCAGACATTTGAAATTGATGGAAAGCCTATTGAACCTGAGAAAACAGAATTAATTTCTACACTAACAGATCTTGGCTACAAATTTGATGGTTTACAGGTAGGCTATCCTGAAGGAGAACCAACTTGGCATTATTTGAAAAATCTTGAGGGCTTTGATGAAACATCTTTATTAAAATCATTTAACAAAAATAGCGTCAGAAACATCAAAACTGCTCTCGACTATAATGTTATTGTTCGCAAAATAAATAAAGAAGAAATTCCAGAATTCAAAAAGATTATAGAAGAAACCGGAAGAAGGCAAGGATTTGAAGATAAAAGTTTAGATTATTATACAGAACTATATGATGCATTTGGTGATAACGCTGATTTCTTGGTAGCAGAGTTAGATTTTGAAAAAAGCTTAGATCACATAAATAGTAAACTTACCTCACTGAACCCTAAGAGCAAACAGTATGATCAACAAGCTCAAAAATTGAATAAACAAAAACAGATCATTTCAGAGCTCAAACAACAAATTAATACAGAGAAGATACTTCTTGCCTGTGCTTTAATACTATATACGAAAGATCAGGCCACATATCTCTTTGGAGGTTCCTACACAGAATTTCAAAAATTCTCTGCTGCTTTCTTAATTCAGTATCATGCCATGAATTGCACTTTAAGAAGAAATATTATGAGTTATAATTTCCTTGGAATCACAGGTGTGTTTGACGGCTCTGATGGAGTTCTACGATTTAAACAAAACTTTAACGGTTATATTGTTCGTAAGATGGGAACCTTCCGCTATTACCCACAACCTTTAAAATACAAACTTATTCAAGGACTTAAAAAGCTTCTTAGACGTTCTTAGTTTAAAAAATACTGTTTACTATTCATTGCTTGAAATAAACGCAGGCTTTTGTTAGAGCCACTGAAAAAGTCATCATATGATGACTTTTTTGTTATGTGACTTTAAGTCCGTTTCGCTCCGAAGGTGCGAAACAGATAAACCACCCGCTATGCGGGTGCGCATCGAAG
>NZ_JACLQM010000010.1:27128-72616 GCF_016648655.1 Streptococcus sp. 17.1 | reverse complement strand
TATATTGTAACTCGTTTGGAGTTTTTTTGTTATGACGGTATAACCTTCGATGCGCACCCGCATAGCGGGTGGTTTATCTGTTTCGCACCTTCGGAGCGAAACGGACTTAAAGTCACATAACTAAAAAAGCTAGGAAAATTTCCTAGCTTTTTTATGTATTATCTTAGTGTTTACGTTTGTAAGTTGAGATACCGAACAAGGCCAAAGCTGATGTCACCATAGCTGCACCTGCTGCTGCAGAAGCTGCTGTTGATTTTTCACCAGTAGCTGGGAGAGCTGGAACTTCTTCTTTTACAGGTACTGATGTTGGTGTTACAGGTTTACCTGGTGTAGGTTCTGTTGGAGTTGTTGGTACTTGAGGTTTTGGTTTCTCAGTTGTTTCTTCAACAGACACAAAGTTTTTGTGGTAAGTAACTGATGCTGAAACAGTATTTGGAAGAACTGGTTTATTTGGTTCTTCTGGCAATTCAGGAACAACTACTGTTGAGTTAGTTGCGAACCAGTAAGCAGTTGGAACGTTAAGGTTATTTCCGCTTACGATGAAGTCCATTGGTTCACCCTTGAAGATTGTTGCAGCAGCACCATAGTAGGCATTCTTCGTACGAGGTGTTCCATCTGGGTTAATCGCATCCCAACCTTCATCTGTGACTTCACCAGTTGTTGGGTCTACTGTTGAGTCACTGTTAAAGCGTGAACCGTTAGCCACAAATTCGTTATCGTTTGTTGCATAAGCATAACCATCCTCATGCAAAGTGATAGATGAACCAGGAATTTGAACGTATTCATTACCATTCAAACCAACTTTTTCAATGTGGTTCCCAAGCTCAGTATTCCAGTGGTTAAGTGATGAGATACTCAAAACTGATCCATTCTTAGACAAATCAAGTGGTGTCACTGATGATTCAGTTTCAAAGAAATTCAAGTTCATCTTAACATGAAGTTTTTTGTTAGTGTCGTCAGTTTGTGAACCAATGAAAAGTGTCTTCGTTGGATCGTGGTACAACTTAACAATGGCTGAACCATCTGTACTTGGTGTTTCTACCAAAGTGTAAGTTGCAACGATTTTCTTAACTGGAGTACCATTGAATGATGTTCCGTTTAGATTGTTGTATGTTACAGTCAACGTTTGACCTGTAGCCATCTTCAACCATACATCTTCAGTATATTCACCATCAGCATTGATAGTGTACTGTGTACCGTTAGCTGCACTGAAGTCACTTGGAATGTAACGAGATGTGTTGAATTGTTCAAGGATTTCATCTACTGAGTGACCTGATTGGATTGTTTTATCCAAGTAGTCAACTGAACCTGCTGAGTTTTCAACAGTCATAGTAGCATTAGATTCTGTTTTATAAATCAAGCCAGTGGCATTTTCAGCCAAGCCCTTTGTCAAAAGACGAGCTGTTGTTCCACCAGTATATTCCTTGTATGATTTTTCCCAAGCAGCATAAGCAAGAACGTCTTGGTAGTATTTGTCCAATTGTGTTTTGTAATCTGCAAGTTTTTGATTATATTCTGAAACCGCAGTTGTCAAAGCTGTTGTTTGAACTTTGTTGTCATTGTTAGCAGCTTCGACGCTAGTGTGTTTCACACCTGCTTCTTCTGTAGCTGTGAATCCTCCTGTTGCAACAACATTTGCTTTAGCAGATGTAAGAGCTGCATCAGCTTCTTCACGAGTCAATTTATTTTCAGAAACAACTGTATTTGAAGCTTCTTGAGCATCTTTAGCTGCTTGATCTTGAACAGCTTTAACATCAGCAGAATCTTTTGATGCTGCTGCAGTCGTTGTTGCAGCTTCAACAGCGTTATCGAAGTCAGGATTTGAAACTTCAGCAATAGCTTTAGTTGTTGTTTTTACAGTAGTATCTGTTTCAGTAGTAGTTTTTTCTTCTGTTCCAGGTACTGTAGTGACAACCGCTGCATCACCTGTTGTTTTAACAAGATTAGCACTTGATTCTGCAGTCGTATTTGATACGGTTGCATCAGTATCAGTAGTTGCTGTTACATCTTTAGCTTCATCCGCAGCTGCTACGCTTGTAGCCGCGAGTCCTGCAAGCAATACGCTTGAATACAATGTTGTTTTAAATGGATTGACTTTCATTTACACTTTCTCCTTCTTGGTTAACATTTTATTAACCTATTTTCTTCACCGTTTAATATACTACCGTGATTTTCAAAATTTGGCAATAGTTTTCTGAAAAAAATATTATATATTTGCTACATGTTTTTAAAATTTGACACACTTTTGTTATAATTCAATCATTTCTTTACAATTAATTGTAATTCGTAAGGGAATCACAGAGTTTTCACTTATTACTTTCTTATAGCCGTTCATTTTTTTCTCATAAAGGACTGTTTCTAAGATAACATATGTTTTCTACTATATTCGGGTTATCATGAAGTGACCTCTTCATTACTAAAAACACATAAAAAACACCTTCAAGACCTTGACTTTAAGCGTTTTTCGTAGTACGCTTGAAAAAAATGTTAAGAAAGTTGGGGGACTTTTCAATGACAAAAAAAGAAATGAGATTGCTGATTCTTCTTGGGGTTAGTTTTATATTAGCAAACCTTGTACTTCGTTTGCTTCTTAAGCCTTTGCCTGAGAATATAGCTTATCTCATTAAAACGCTTGGCCTTATGTGTCTATACTATTTCCTCGTACAGAGACGCCTTGGATTAAAGATCAAATCGACTAAAAAGATAAGTTGGTCTGAAACCTTAGGGGTTTGTTGGTTTCTTCTTTTGGCAGATTTCTTCTATGTTTCTGCGGTTGCTTTTGGGATCAGTAAAGCACCTCACATGATAGGAACTGCCTTGGTTATTGCCTTAGGAGCCGGTTTTTTTGAGGAATATTTTTTTCGTGGACTTTTCCTTAAACTCGCCTTCCAAGCTGGTATTAGATCTTCAAAACAGGTTTTAGGAGTCGTTTTCTTATCTGCCATAATTTTTGGACTAGCCCATCTTGGAAACCTCACTCACCAGCCCTTGAACGCTACCTTGTTCCAGGTTTATTATGCGACAGCTATAGGCATATTCTTTGCTGCTATTTACCTACGTACTGGTAGCCTCTGGTGGACTATTATTCTGCACTGTTTGGTTGATTTTGCCAGTGTCCTTCTCTCGCAATCAACACAGGCTGCACCAGCTACAAGTATCTGGCATTTCATTTTCTGGCTACCTTTAATTGCCTTAGGACTCTTCCTTATTCGTCCTAAAAAATTGAAAGCCATTAGATATCTTAATGACTAATATTTCAAACTGCATCCCACAAGTTAGATTTTTGGTGTCTAACCTGGGGATGCAGTTTTTCATTTATCAGCACCACATTCTTACAACTTATCTCAATTTCCATTATTACTCCTAAAACGATTTAATCATAGAAATTTCATATCAGGTCTTCATCTATTCCTATCAGAATTTTGCTGATTTTAGACTTCTCATTTTGTTATAATATGACCTACAATCATATTTTTTTAAAGGGGATGCTTATGAATTTTCAACAATGTCGCTATGTTCAGACTATCGCTGAAACAGGGTCTTTTAGTAAGGCTGCTAAAAAACTCTTTTTGACTCAACCTAATCTCTCAGCATCCATCCGTGATTTAGAAGAAGAACTTGGAGTCCAACTCTTTGAACGTTCCAATACAGGAGCTAAACTAACTGATGACGGTCATGATTTTCTCAAATACGCCAAACGTATTCTTGGAGAGCTAGATCTACTAGAAGGACGCTATCGAAAATCCTTTAAGAAATCATTCACTGTTGCCAGTCACCACTACGATTTCTTGTCACTTCCCATGGCTCACATTGCCCAACGTTTTCGTAGTGATTATCAAGAATTTCAACTGATTGAAACAACAACTAGGAAGATTCTCAAAAGCGTTGAAAGCTTCGAAAGTGATCTGGGGATTATTTATCTAGATGAAGATAACGACCATATCTTAGAACGCAGTTTCCAACACATGGATCTGACTTTCACCCCACTCGGAGAGTTTGAAACCAAGATTTTCTTAGGTCGCCAACATCCCCTAGCTCACAAAAAATCCCTCAATCTCAAAGATTTAGAGGGATACCCACAGGTCCGCTTTCGTCAAGAAAGCTCTGGAATTCATTTTGACGAAGATCCTCTCGAGGTTCTGCCTGACCAACAAGTGATTTACAGTAATGACCGAGGCAGTGTCATGAATTTGCTCTGTGCCTCAGATAGTTACGCTTCTGGCCTCGGTATTGTTAATAGTTTCATTAAAGACCAAATTGTTTTACTTCCACTGAAGAACAGTCCAAAGCATACCTTGGGGTTTGTGACAAATAATAAACAGAAACAATCCGCAATTATTCAAGCATTTATCGAGGAAATTCAGGATAGCTTACTACCCCACCACTAAGGAGAAGAAAATGGAATTTCAAACACTTAACAATGGCATCAAAATACCCGTGCTTGGTTTTGGTGTCTGGCAAATTTTCGATCAAAAGGAATGTCAAAAAGCCGTTGAAGACGCTCTTTCTGTAGGCTATCGATTAATTGATACTGCTAGTCTTTATCGAAATGAGGAAGCCGTGGGACGTGCTATTAAGGCATCTGGTATCCCTCGCGAGGATATTTTCTTGACTAGTAAAGCCTGGATTAGCCAGCTCGGCTACGAAGATACCAAATTAGCCCTAAAAGAAACACTTCGCAAACTAGATACTGACTATCTTGATTTATATTTGATTCATCAACCTTTTGGCGACTTACATGGTGCCTGGCGTGCTATGATTGAGCTTCAGCATGAAGGACTTATTAGAGCCATTGGGGTTTCTAACTTCTCAACAGGACGTTTGGCAGATTTTGCCTTGCAAACACCTGTTATTCCAGCAGTCAATCAAATCGAGTTGCATCCCTATAAACAACACAAACTTATCCAGAAAGCTGATAAGGAATTTGGTACCCTAACACAAGCCTGGGCTCCTTTTCACAGAGGAGAGGATGGTATTTTTCAGGACTCAACTCTGACTGCTATCGCTGAAAAACATGGCAAGACAGTCGCTCAGGTCATCCTCAGATGGCAAACCCAACAAGGCATTCTGACCATTCCTAAAAGTACCCATATCAAACGAATGAAGGAAAACTTTGATAGCTTTGACTTCCACCTAGACCAAGCAGACCTTGATGCTATCAGTAAACTAGACCGATACCCAAATGCTTATGGTCCTGATGAAAGTGTAGAACGCATTAAGCATTTAGTGAAATATAGTGTATAAGAAAAACGAGTTCAACTGAACTCGTTTTTCTTATACACCAGCTCCTCTTGGGACTTTCTTTAAGTAGTTACAGACCTTAGAGGATATTCTTCAATAGATAATTTTCAGTTTTAAGGAATCAGAACTCCTAAGTGCTAGACTTAGATGTCTTTCAAGCGCTTTACTCACAACCGAAGTTTAGTAAAAAACAGTTTAGCAATTCTATGAATTGGAAAACTGTTTTTATATGATATTTTACCCAATCACACTTCCGTTTGGAACAGATGAATCTACTGTCAAGACAGTGAGTTTGCCGTCATGTTCTGCGGAAAGAATCATACCTTGGCTGACATATTTTTTCATCATCTTACGTGGTTTGAGATTAGCCACGACTTGAAGTTTCTTACCGACCAATTCTTGTTCATCTGGATAGAATTTAGCGATACCTGAGAGAATTTGGCGGTCTTCCCCATCGCCAGCGTCAAGACGGAAGCGAAGCAATTTGTCTGAACCTTCGACTTTTTCCACTTCTTTAACTTCAGCGACACGGATTTCAACCTTGTCAAAGTCGTCAAATTTGATTTGGTCTTTTTCAGACTTAAGTTCGACCTCTTCTGGGTTCCATTCCTTCTCTTGAGGTTTGCCTGCATTCATTTGAGATTGGATGTAGGCAATTTCTTCGTCCATGTCAAGACGTGGGAAGATTGGAGTTCCTTTTGAAACGACTGTCACATTTTCTGGGAAGCCTGAAAGTTCAAGATTTTCAAGGTCAAATGCTACTGGCAATCCAAGTTGTTCCATAATGGCATTTGAAGTTGTCATCATGAATGGTTGGATGAGGTGGGCTACCACACGAAGGCTAGCCGCCAAGTGAGCCATAACCGCTGCCAATTGTTCCTTGTCACCATCCTCTTTGGCAAGTACCCAAGGAGCTGTTTCATCAATATACTTATTGGTACGTGAAATGATGTTCCAAACGGCGTCCAAGGCACGTGGGAAATCTACAGCATTCATTTGTTTATGGAATTCTTCAATATTTTCAGCCACAACCTTAGCCAAATCAGCATCAAAGTCTGTAACGTTCTCAGCATAGGCAGGCACTTGACCACCGAAATACTTGTTAATCATAGCAACTGTACGGTTGAGGAGGTTCCCCAGGTCATTAGCCAACTCGTAGTTGATACGGGCCACATAGTCTTCTGGTGTGAAGGTACCATCTGAACCGACTGGCAAACTACGCATGAGGTAGTAACGGAGTGGATCAAGACCAAAACGCTCTACCAACATTTCTGGATAGATCACGTTTCCTTTAGACTTAGACATCTTACCGTCTTTCATGACGAACCAACCGTGGGCAACAAGACGTGTAGGCAATGGCAAATCAAGAGCCATAAGGATGATTGGCCAGTAGATTGAGTGGAAACGAAGAATATCCTTACCAATCATGTGAATAATTTCGTGGTTTTCATCATTTTGCCAGAACAAATCAAAGTTACCATGCTCATCCTGACCATAACCAAGGGCAGTAATATAGTTGATAAGAGCATCAATCCACACATAAACCACGTGTTTTGGATCTGACGGTACTTTTACTCCCCAAGTGAAGGTTGTACGTGACACAGCCAAATCTTCCAAGCCTGGCTCGATGAAGTTTTTAAGCATTTCATTCATACGACCATCAGGTTGGATAAATTCTGGGTGTTCTTTAAAGAAGGCAGTCAAACGGTCTGCGTAGTTGCTGAGTTTAAAGAAATATGATTCTTCAGAAACCAACTCTACTTCATGCCCTGATGGGGCTACCCCACCAATGACATTACCTTGCTCATCACGGTAAACTTCTTCCAACTGACTTTCAGTGAAGAATTCTTCGTCTGAAACTGAGTACCAACCTGAGTATTCACCAAGATAGATATCTCCTTGTTCCAAGAGACGCTCGAAAACTTGAGCAACAACTTTTTCATGGTAATCATCAGTCGTACGGATGAATTTATCGTATGAGATATCCAAAAGTTGCCAGAGGTCCTTAACACCAACAGCCATACCATCCACATACTCTTGTGGTGTGATTCCTGCTTCTTCAGCCTTTTGTTGAATCTTTTGGCCGTGTTCATCAAGCCCAGTAAGGTAGAAGACATCGTAGTTCATCATACGTTTGTAACGTGCCAAAACGTCACAAGCAATGGTTGTATAGGCAGAACCAATATGTAATTTACCAGATGGGTAGTAGATAGGTGTTGTGATGTAGAATGTTTTTGTCATTTTAATTTCCTTTCATGTGTTAACAAATGGGCTAACACTGATGATATAACATCTTATTATAGCACGTTTTGGACACTAAAAAAACCAGACTAGCTGGTTTTAAACATTACTAGTTTTGAAAGCGCTTTTTATCAGCTCTAACATCACGTTCATAGTCATAATCTAATTTCTTCACGTCATCCTCTGATAGGCGTTTGAAGCTTCTTTCTTCTGTAAGTTTACCTTTCTTATTATAAGTTGTGACGATTAATTTATCACCCTTAACCTTGTATCGAACGGTTTCTTCGAGAGATTCTTTGTAGGATTTAACGTAAATCTTTTTACTTTCATCGTTATCAGCCTTAGTTCGATATTCACTTATTTTGTATTGATTATCTACTGCCTGGTCAATGACTTTCGTATATTCAGATAGTGACATGTTTGGTTTAAGCGTTCTAGACCAAGCATCTGGACGGTATGCTTCGTCAGTATCATAGTCTGTAAAGTCAACCAGATTGTTCCCGCCAGCTAAGGTATAAAAATAAAATTTAACATTGTTCCCTTTGACTTTAACAAAATCATGAGCCTCTAGGCCACTTTCCTTGAAAGATTCCATACCATCAACCATTTTCTTCTTATCTTTATGGTAAAAGCGATAAGTTTCAAGTAGATAGGTTCCTTCAGGTATTTTACCACCTTGCAGGTGCATAAACGCATAGCCACCAAATGAAAGTGCCACTAGGACAATCGCTCCCACCACAGAAGCAATAATAATTTTAGCTTTCTTAGACAAGCCTGTCTTAGCAGGAGCAACTTGTGAAACGGCTTGTGTCACTTGATCACTCAACTGAGATTGTTGAGGATTAACACCCTCGTCCTTAGACTCTTGAGAAATAAATTCCCCATTAGCTTTTGCTTGTTGGATTTCTTCCTCTGTCGGCTTACGATTATTGATTGTTTCGAAATAATCTAACCACTCTTTTTCGTTCATAAAAGTCCCCTTTTTCATTGATATTTCCATTCTACCAGAAAAAAGACTCCAAAGCTATTTGACTATTTTCATAAAAAGAAAAGCGGTACCAAGATGGAGTTTTAGCTCTCCTTCTTGTACCACTTTGCTCATTTACATCATTGGCTGATTAAATTTTATCAATGCCTCTTTTGCTGCTTTTACTATCGTCAGAGCCTGATTTAGAACCACTACCATAGTCATCGCTGTAACCATAACCGTAGTCACCTCCATAACCATAATTAAAGTAATCCTTATACTCGTCGTACTGATCACTATAAGTCTTCAATTCTTTCTTATAATCTTTAATTGCATCCTTATAATCATCCCAACGCTCTTCAGCATCCCCCTTACTCATACGCTTAAAAGTAACACGGGATTGAAGCTCTCCATCCTTGTCATAAGTAGATAGCGTATACTCGTTACCTTTTTTGACGTAAGTTCGTTTTTCTTTGAGAGATTTCTTGTAAGATTTTACAGATTCTTTAACGGCTTCTTTTGTAGCGTCTTTAGTGTAAAAAGAATAATCCTTAGACATATCTTTCATGAAGTCTTTGACTGTAGATTCAAGCTCTTCAACTGTTAAAACTTCTGTCTGAGTTTTATTCCATGGATCGAACTGCTGAGGGATTTCATGTTCATACTCTAACAAGCTAACATAAGGTGATTTATTGTCCTCGAGATAAGAATAGTATCTAGATCTATTATTTTTTACTTCTACAAAGGAGTAGACATCATCAAATTCATCGAAAGCATTTACCATCTTATCTTTATCTTCATCACGATAAGAATAGGCCACTACCTCATATGTTCCATCCGCAATCTTACCTGATTGGTAGCGCCATAGTGAATAGCCTCCAACGATAAGTAAAATCGCTGCCAAGGAACCTAAGACTGATGCCAAAATAATCTTAGTTTTCTTAGACATACCTTTTTTAGGGGGTACTACTTGTTGGAAGGTTGCTGTTGCTTGGGCAAACTGAGGCTGTTGCGTCATAGCAATTACAGGTTCAGCTGGTTTAATCGGTCTTTGCTCCGTCACTTGTCCATTTGAGCTAAAAATATTAGGTCGTTCAAGGATAAACTCGCCTGCTGCTTGAGCTTGAGATAACTCTTCGGGAGTTGGTTTACGACCGTTGACTAATTCAAAGTACTCAATCCACTCTTGCTGGTTCATAATAATCTCCTTTTTTATTGGTCTACTGTTCTATTGTACCAAAATAAATGGTGAAATAGTATTTGACAATTATCATAAAGACTGTAAGTTTTTTTAATAAAACATTTGGCTATGATTCTCGATAGTAAAGAGGTACTTGGTCGGTAAGTAGTTCAACGCCAGATGAGATAATCCCCATCATGCCTTGAATAATTATAATACTTCAAGGAATACTCATAATCCCAATCATAACCACTTTTGACCTCTTTGGCTTCCTCTGAGCTCAATCGTTTAAAAGTTCTACGCGACTCAATATGTCCATCATCAGCATAAACAGTCAGAACGAGACCATTAGGTCGCTTTTCATAAGTTCTTTTTTGCTTCAACATTTTTTTATAATCGTCTACACACCTTTGGACAGATACTTCTTTTACTCTTGAATACTCCTCTCCCTTTTTAGAAATCTTATCTATATGAGAAATCACTAGAGCTTCATATTCAGAGACTGTTAGATCCTGTTTCAAAGTCCCTGTACGTGGGTCAAAAGTCTGTGGGAGCTTTTCATCATGCTCAAATGGTGAGACAAAAGGTTCCCCATCCCCCACAAAAACATAATAAAATTGAGATTTCATATTCTCAACAACTATAAAATCCTCATATAAGCTATCATTATTCTCTCCTCGCTCAGTCCAATTTATCAATTCATTGGAATATGCCGATTTAGCCTCGTATTTTAGCATCTGATAAGTGCCGTCTGGAATATAGTTCTGTTGATACTTCCAAAATCTTCCCTCTCCTATGGCTATCAAGACTGTCGCAACAAGTCCAAGCAATACAATGATAGCAATCTTCCATTTTTTTGCTTTAGTCATGGCTCTCCCCTCCATATCAGCCTATTATTCAATACTATTTTACCAGAAATAGGGGAAAAGCTAATGACATGACTGTAAAGGAAAAAGAGGTTGAGAACACATACTCTCAAACCTCTTTTCATCAATTTACTTTTTTACATCCTCAGCACCAATTACTGGGTATTCAGTCAATCCTGATGCTGTTTCTTCTTCAAGCTTGTTTGTTTCCTCTGATTTTTCCTCAAAGTCAACCTTAGGTGCATCTTTTTCATAAGCATTAATGATATCAGCTACAACTGGGTGACGTACGACATCGCTAGCAGAGAAGTGAACAAAATCAATAGCCTTAATTCCCTTCAATTTCTCCATAGCATCGACAAGGCCTGATTTAACACGACGTGGCAAGTCGATCTGACTCATGTCCCCATTGACAATCATCTTAGAATTAAAACCAAGACGGGTCAAGAACATCTTCATTTGCATGATGGTTGTATTTTGTGCCTCATCAAGGATAACAAAGGCATCCTCTAGGGTACGACCACGCATATAAGCGAGGGGTGCAATCTCAATAATTTCACGTTCCATGAGGCGGGTCGTTTGCTCCTTACCAAGAATTTGATAAAGGGCATCATAGACAGGGCGAAGGTAAGGATCCACCTTTTCCTTGAGATCACCAGGCAAGAAACCAAGGCTTTCACCCGCCTCAACTGCTGGACGTGTCAAAACTATACGTTTAACTTGACCACGTTTAAGAGCTGTAACCGCAAGGGTAACCGCCAAAAAGGTCTTCCCTGTACCAGCTGGACCAATCCCAAAGACCACATCATGGTTTTTAATGCTATCAACATAAACCTTTTGCCCCAAGGTCTTCACTCGGATTGGTTTGCCACTATTGTCCTTAATAATTTCTTCTTCGTAAAGGGCAACAAATTTGTCAATCGAACCATCTTGAGCCATGGTTAAGGCTGCAACAACATCTGAGGTGTTGACTAGCATCCCACGCTCCACTAAAACAAGGAGTGCTTGAATGGTCAAACGGGCCAATTCAACACTTTCCTCGTCATCTCCAAGGATCTGCACACGCTCTGTTCGAGCATGAATAATAACATTTAGGTTTTCCTCGATAAGTTTTAAATGGCGCTCATTGGTCCCAAAAAGTGACAAGACATCATCTGGGTGATTTAGGGTAATTTCAACAGAATACTCTTGCAAATAGAGTTCCTCTTTCTTTCGTATTTTTCTCCATTATATCAAAAAAATCACGCCAGGCGTGACTTTTTATTATTCTGACTTATTCATTAAATGACACGTGAACGTGGTCATAGTGGTTTTCAGTAACGCTACCACGGTCTGGCATTTGGTTCCATGTGTTAGCTGGTCCGTAGATATTATCTACTGGTGCGTAGAATTGTTGTCTGTAGATAACATATGAGATACCTGCATTTGAGATATTGTCTACAGCATATTGAGCGACTTGATTACCAACTTCTGAACCAACTGGTACCATAACGTCAACGGCAAGTCCTTTACCATGGTCTTGTGGGTCACCTTCACGGTAACCACCGATGTCAGTAAGACCGAATTGTGCTGCTACATCTTGACGGAAAGCTTCAGCTTGTGGTTGAAGGTGTGGATCCGTTGGAAGTGTATTTGTTGATGCAGGTTGTGCTGCTGGTGCCTCTGAAGCTACTGGTGCTTCTGAGGCCACTTCTGATGTTGCTGCTGGTTCTACCGCTGGTTGTTCTGCTGGAGCTTCTGAAGCAGCTGGTGCCTCTGAAACAGCTTCTGATGTTGCTGCTGGTTGCTCTGCTGGCGCTTCAGAAGTCGCTGGTGCTTCTGAAGACGCTTCTGATGTTGCTGCTGGTTGCTCTGCCGCTGGAGCTTTTTCTTTTACTTCAGGCTGTGCTGGTGTTTCAGCAGCTGGAGTAGTTTCTGCTTCAGGTGTAGCTTCTGCTGACGCAGTGACATGATCAATAGCATCAGCAACTGGTTGTTCAGTTTCTGCGTATGCTGGTGCTTCTGATGCTGATGCGATAGCTTCTGTTACTTCTGAAACAGCTTGAGTTGATTCTTCTGTAGCAGGTGCTTGAGTAGCTGTTGTGCTTACTGTTTCAACTGGAGCTGTCAAGTCCGCTGCAACTACAGATTGACCATTTACAGTCACTTCGTTAGTTGTCAAATTAGCTTCTGCAACTACAGGTGTAGTTGATGTTTCTGAAGCTGGAGTTCCAACTTTAACAGAGATAGCTTGATTATCAGCATTGTAAGTTGCTGTCAAGACTGTTCCAGGGGAAATCAAATCAATGTTTGTGATTTGATTGATGTTAGCCAAAACATTCACATCGATACCCATTGCTTCAGCGATACTTCCCAAAGTATCACCGTATTGAACTGTATAAGTTTGTTGGTTATCACTTACAGCGATATCTGCTTTGATTTGATCTACTGAACGTGCTGCCCAGTTTGAAGTTTCATCGGCATGTACGTGACTTGCAGCAAAAAGTGAAAGTGCTGCGGTCGAGTAAAGAAGTGCCTTTGTTGTTTTAGATTTTGATAACATGTATAATTCATTCCTTTTTTAACAATTTTAACATCTACAATAATACCACACTTTTTGTCAAAAAAGGGGTGATTTACTGCACTTTAAAGCAATTACTAACTAGTTGTAACAAGCCTAATTTATTGAAAAACAGCTGAGATATTTGTAAAAAATTGTAACAATTCATACCAATTCAAATGGTAATTACTTTTTAAAGAAAATGCTAAAAGTCATTATGCTTATCGTAGACTTAGTCGCTATTAATGAGCCAGATAATCTTCCCAAATCTGGTCAAACTGCCCCAGATTAAAGGAAAAACTAGCTTGATCTTCCAAATAACGACTGACTTCTTCGAAGTCATCAGTATGCTTCGGGAAGGTTGAATCTTCAAAAGCCAAATCAGCCAAGATTGCTACTGGTTCATTGGATTTGGGATTACGCTGGGCCATCAGCCAAGTATAAAAGGATTTTCTCATGCCTTCTCCTAACCGATTAATTCTGTTCCAAACTGATCTTGTTTGATTTTTTTGGCCTTCATCAGACCACCTAGAGACTTCTTAAATTGACCCTTAGAAATACCGAAGGTAGCCTTGATATCTGCTGGTGATGACTTGTCATTAAGTGTCATAAAACCACCATTGCTCTCTAAATAGGTCAAAATCATCTGAGCATCATTTTCGAGCATTTCAAAAGAACGTGGCTTAAGAGAAAGATTAAGGGTCCGGTCAACTTCTCTGAACCCAATCACACGTGCTTCAAGGACCTGACCTAAACGTGGCTCCGAATAACGTTCTGATGGATGGATGAAACCAAGCATGTTATTCTCTGGCAAATAAACAAAAGTTCCTGACAATTTGAGACGGTAGGCAATGGCTGGCCATTTTTGGTTTTGCATATTATCGTAAGCAGGTCCAGCCATACGTTGAAAGACCTCAGGTTCGGCAGGAAGTCCCCAAATACGGTCTTTTTTGTCAACATCGAGTTTGATGTAGAGTTTATCCCCCTTCTTAGGCCAAAGCTCTTTGAGTTCTGGCAAAACATCGAGAGAGACAACAATCTCCTTATCTGGAATTCCTACGTCTACAAAGACACCCAAATCCTTACGAACTTCAGTGACCTCTCCCCAATCATAAGAATCGCGAGTTGCCTTGATTTCCTTTTGAGTCAGACGTGATTTTTGCTTGCTATCTGTATAGGCGAAGCCTGTCACCATGTCACCAATAGCGTATTTCCCTTCTTCTTTAGACAAGGCAAAAGTCACACCGTCCTTTTGTACAAAGTAAAATTTATCATTTTCATCAGTTACTAGGGCAGTAATGATCGTTCCAAGTAATGTATTCATCTTTTTTCCTCTAAAAAGAGAGTCGGACAAGGAAGCTAACATAGTCCATGCTCTTTTGCTTCTGTCCCACTCTCCTTATTTTTCTATTGATTAAACAGTAAGGAGTTCTTTTTCCTTTTCTGCTGTCATGCTGTCAATCTTCTTAACAGCGTCATCAGTTGCTTTTTGGATATCTTTTTCCAAAGCTTTCAATTGATCTTCTGTGATTTCTTTGTCTTTTTCTTGCTTCTTAGCTTCATCCATAGCATCACGACGGATGTTACGGATAGCGATTTTAGCATTTTCGCCGACTTTTTTCACTTCTTTAGCCAACTCTTTACGTGTTTCTTCTGTAAGTGCTGGGATAACCAAGCGCACCACAGAACCATCATTAGCTGGGTTGATTCCAAGGTCAGATTCATTGATAGCACGTTCGATATCAGCAATTGAACCTTTATCAAATGGTGAAATCAAAAGGACACGTGCTTCAGGAACCGTGATTGAAGCCAATTGGTTAAGTGGTGTTGGAGCACCATAGTATTCTACAGTGATGCGGTCAAGAAGTGAGGCATTGGCACGGCCTGCACGGATAGAGCCAAATTCACGGGCCAATGACTCGTGTGAGTGGGCGAAACGTTCTTTTGCTTTTTCAATAATTGCGTTTGTCATAAATTCTCTCTTTCTTACTTGTGTGATTCTGCTTTGTTAGATACAGTTGTCCCAATTTGCTCACCAAAGATAACACGTTTGATGTTTCCTGGTTCGTTCATGTTGAAGACAACAAGGTCAATGTCATTATCCATTGAAAGGGTAGAAGCTGTGGCATCCATAATTTTCAAACCACGTTTGATAACTTCCACGTGTGTCAATTCATCAAATTTTACAGCATCAGCGTTTTTACGAGGGTCGTCATTGTAGACACCATCAACGCCGTTTTTGGCCATAAGAATAGCATCAGCTTCAATTTCAGCTGCACGGAGAGCCGCTGTTGTATCTGTTGAGAAGTACGGTGAACCAATACCTGCTGCAAAGATAACAATACGACCTTTTTCAAGGTGACGAAGGGCACGACCACGGATATAAGGCTCTGCCACAGATTTCATATCAATCGCTGTCTGAACACGTGTATCAACACCGAGTTGTTTCAAACTATCTGCCATAACAAGGGCATTCATAGTTGTTCCAAGCATTCCAGTATAGTCCGCTTGAACACGATCCATTCCTGCTTCAGCTGCAGGTTCCCCACGCCAAAGGTTACCACCACCGATAACTAGAGCAATTTGAATACCTGAATCCGCTACCTCAGCAATTTCTTTAGCCATAGCTTGGACAGTTGGAAGATCAATCCCAACACCTCGTTCACCGGCTAGAGCTTCACCTGAAAGCTTAATGAGGACACGTTTGTATTTTGGTTCTGCCATGATTTCTCCCTATTAACTATTTTGTTTTATGATTTAATTCTTAGCTGAGATTCATCTTTCCTAAGTCGTCAATTACCATCCTTTTAAGGTGGTTAAGGGGCTTATTCGAGCAACTCCTTTTTATGATTAGGATAGGAAAATGTTTTCTTTTTTTGCAAAGAAAACACTAAATCTTCATCCTTACTATTTTATCATAAATTAGGGTTTTCACCTAGTCAAATATTTAAAAAATATCCTTACAAGATAACTGTAAAGGTGATGGTGTCATTTTTATAAGAGGCAAAGATACGCCCCTTAAATAATTTGACCATACTTTGAGCCATGGACAGGCCAATGCCAAAACCTTTATGTTCTTTGTTATTATGGGATTCTTCAATACGATAAAAACGCTCAAAAAACTTGCTATAGTCAACAGCCTTACCTTCTTTATAGGTGTTTGACACTTCTAAACGAGCCCGTTTTCGCGTTCTTCCAATCTGACGAAGTCTTACCGTAACTGTCCCTTCTGGATCACAATACTTGTTAGCATTATCCACAAGGAGAGTCACAAGTTCAAAGAGAGACTTCTCCTCTGCCTTTACATGAATATCCGGTGTGATGTCCATGACAAAAGATTTACCGTCTCGAACGACAGGTCCCTTAAAGTCCTCTGCTGCATCCTCAGTAATATAGGAAAAATCGACATCTTGAAGAACAATATCCGGCTGCTCCTCCAGACGAGATAGGGCTACCAGAGAATTGATTAGAGTGGTCAAGCGTGCCACCTGGTCATTCGTTGACTTGGTCCATTCGTTCTCTCCAGTCATGAGTTCCTGTAGCTCCGTATTGGCAGAAATAATGGCCAATGGTGTCTTTAATTCATGACCTGCATTGGTAATAAAACGTCGCTGCTTTTCGTAGTTTCGAATGAAGGGACGAATGACAATTCCTGATAAGGCACTAACAATGACAACAAAAAAGATAAAGCCAAACATTGATAAAAGGATAGAAAGATTTAACAAGGCTTGGGAAGAATTATAATAAGAGGTCGTGTCCAGAAAGACCACAAGGATCTTATTTTTGCTAACTTTACTAACCTGATAACTGAGATTAATATTTTTTTCTCTAATGGTTCCAAGAGTACTCGTCATTCGGCTAGCTGCTCGGGCATAAGTAGCGGCCTCTTCATCATTTATCAAGGAAGTATGACTGGTGTCCTGACTGACCACTTCATCACCAGACAAGGTCACGCTGAAAAAACGAAAACTATCTGATGGAATTTCACGCCCTTGATTGGTCTCAATTTTTTTCGTTTTTCCGAAACTACCATTATTTTCTGTAAGTGTGTTGAGAACCTTACTAATTTCCTGCTCCGTCTGAAAGGACCTCACAGTATTGATGATTCCCACAGTAGAGACCAAGATAAAGAGGATAGCCAAGGAAGCAATCGTAATAAATTGAAGTCGTAAACGTCTAAACATGAGCTACTCCTCTCTAATTGGCGAGAAGGCAAAAGTCGCCTCCTTTTTCACCAAGAATGCTGATGTCAGCCTGGATGGCTTGCAATTTCTGACGCAGATAGGAAATATAGACCCAGACAATAGACTCGTCCACATCTTCCTCATCCTCCCAGATAGTCTTGAAAAGGTGCTCAGTCGTTAATTTCTTGGCAGGATTGAGCATGAAGTGGGCCAGTAACTTGGTCTCTCTGCTTGAAAGTCGAATGGCGTTCCCAGCTACCAACTCCTGCTCTTCTTGGTCCAAACGAACAGAACCAAGAGTCAAAATTTTGGCAGTGAAGCTCTCACTCACACGACGTTCTAATGAACGCAGACGAGCCAAAAGTTCTTTAAGGGAGATTGGCTTGGTCAAGTAATCGTCTGCCCCAGCATCAAGCCCGGTCACGCGATCATCAATTTCAGCCATAGCTGTCAACATAATGACATGCGTCCTGTCCCCAGAGGAGCGAATCTCTTTTAGGGCCTCAATACCTGTTTTAATGGGCATCATAATATCCATAATCATCACTTGATAGGCATTCTGTGCAGCTAAGTCTACTGCCTCTTGCCCATTGAATGCTTGATCCACCTCATAACCCTGATGCTCTAGGGCTGCCTTGTAGACTCGAGATAAGGCCTCCTCATCCTCAGCTAGTAGAATTTTCAAAGCCATTCTAGTCCCCTCCTTCTTGAATTAAGTTACGGATGGTCTGCATGGTCAAATCGCATGAAGCTAATTCATCCGCACAGCGCTTAAGCTCACGGGTAATCATTTCTGGATTCTTGATATCGTGCTTGTACTTCATCTGATGCTCCAAACTGGCCCACGAATCCTGAGCGATGGTCCGAAGCTGAACCTCGACAAAATAGGTTCCCTTCTCATTTCCTAAGACATCTGGAAACTCGGTTTCTATTTCCAAAATGAGATGGTAAGAACGATAGCCATTGGGCTTAGCATTTAAAATGTAATCTTTCTCGTTGTAGATAGAAACGCCAGGGATAGCCTTAATGACATCGATAGTCTTGTAAATATCATCGACAAAGCCACAAACAATTCGAATCCCTATACTATCACGGATTTCCTTGAGTGCAGACTGGCTGGTTTCAGGTAAATTTTTCCGACGACACTTTTCACGCATAGAATCGCTCTCTTTGATTCGTGAAATGAAATGCTCATAGAGTTTGAAGCCTGTTTCTTTTTTGCTAGTAATATTAGCCGCAATAATTGGGTCTGTTATTTCTTGTAAAATCTTGGGAAGATACTGTGCATATTCCCCATAAATACTTGGAGTTGACATATAAACCTCCTCTAATAGCGTTTCTTAATTATAGCATAGATAGGCTTAAAAATAAGGAATGAGCCAGCTATGAGAGTCTCTTAAAGAATAAGAAAAAATCCAGCCGAAGCCAGATTCAATTTGCTTATCTAAGTTCAATTAACACAAGGCTATGCATCAAGTGGTTTGACAAAAGGCCAGTTGCCTAGTTTGTGTGTTTCATAGGTCAAGACCTTGTAACCACATTGCTTGTAGCCATTTTTCTCATAGAAAGGCACATTGTAATCGCGATTGGTAATCAAGCCAAGACTACGACCTCCTGTACTACGTACAAAAGGTTCAACCCCTTCAAGCAAGAAACGACTTCCTATACCTTTTCTTTGATAATCTGGAGTTACTGCTAACATCATCAGGTACCAATCGTATTCTGCAGAATCCTCCAGATGTCTTTCAGACTCTTCAACAAAATTAAAGTACTTAAACAACTTAGTGATGCTTATGAAACGGAAAAGCTTGGTCGCTCCGTTCTGGAGATAGTTAAGCATAGAAATCGTCTGATGCTGTAAAATAGCTGCCGCAACAATGCGACCATCCTTTTCAGCCACCAAACACGAATCCATCTTTATAGCTAAACGCACCAACATTTCCTGCAAGGCTAAGACAAATTCCTCATACTGTTCAGGATTCTTTAAATTAGTGGCAATCATTGAAAGATAGGGATAATCTTCAAAGGCATCTGCACATACTTGTGCCACTTCCTGAACTTCGTCTAGTCTTGCTTTGCGATATTGCATCTTAATCTCCTAATCTGTCTGTTTTTTTCAGTATAACACAAAACGCATGACTGACAGTCATACGTTCTATGGTTTTTTGTAAAATCTTATAATTTTATAAGAAAAGTTTAGGCAACTTCTTCTGTAAATTGACTATTATAAAGATCAGCATAGAAACCATCTGCTGCCATGAGCTCATCATGATTTCCTTGTTCAATAATATTCCCATCTTTCATCACAAGGATTAGATCAGCATTTCGAATGGTTGATAAGCGGTGAGCAATGACAAAGGAAGTCCGACCTTCCATAAGTTTGTCCATGGCTTTTTGAATCAATTCTTCTGTTCTGGTGTCAACAGATGATGTCGCTTCATCCAAGATAAGAAGAGGGGCATCCTTCAGAAGGGCACGTGCAATGGTCAAGAGCTGTTTCTGACCAACTGATAATGTCACAGAGTCATCCAAATAAGTGTCATAACCTTTTGGAAGTGTGGTGATAAAGTGGTGAACACCGACAGCCTTGGCAGCAGCAATAACTTGCTCGTCAGAGATATTTTCTTGGTTGTAAATTAAATTATCACGAATAGTACCTTCAAAGAGCCAAGTGTCCTGAAGCACCATAGAGAATTGGTCATGGACAGTTTCACGTTTCATGTCGCCAGTATCCACACCGTCAATGGTGATATGGCCTTGATTGATGTTATAAAACTTCATAAGCAAGTTAACAATAGTCGTCTTACCAGCACCTGTTGGACCAACAATCGCAATCTTTTGACCTGGCTTAGCAAGAGCTGAAAAATCATGAATAATAGTCTTTTCAGGAGTATAACCAAAGGAAACATGATCAAAGACAACTTGACCTTTAGTATCTGTCAATTCAGCTGTCTTAGCTGACTCGTCGTCCATATCTTTTTCTTCCAAAAATTCAAAGATACGACCAATGGCTGCAGTTGCTGATTGGAGTTGTGTAATCCCTTGTGCAATTTGAGAAAGAGGTTGTGAGAAGATGCGAACATAGGTCATAAAGGCTACCACATCACCGATAGTCAAGCTACCGTCGATTACCTTAACCGCACCTACCAAGCAGACCATGACGTAACCAAAGTTCCCAATGAAAATCATGAGTGGCATCATAATACCTGAGATAAATTGTGATTGCCACATCGATTTATAGAGTTTATCATTAAGCCCCTTGAAAGCTTGACTGCTTTCTTGAGCGGCATTGTAACTCGTTACAACTGCTTGACCTGTGTAGATTTCTTCAATATAACCATTAATATTAGCCAAATTTTCTTGTTGGCGTTTGAAAAGGGGTTGTGAGAAGCCCATGATGAAGGCTACTAGAACAAACCCTATCAAGACAGAACCAATCGCAGTGAAAGCCATAGTGACATTTGAGTAGAACATCATAATAATGGCTGCCACCAAGAGAACACTTGAAGTAATCAAGGTACCTAAGCCTTGGCTAAGCGATTGTCCCAAAAGGTCAACGTCATTGGTCACACGAGAGAGGGTGTCCCCTTGAGAATGACTGTCGAAATAATTAAGGGGGACACTGTTGATTTTCTTTTGGATAGCTGTACGGAAACGTTGTGAAAAGCGTTGTGTAACCGTCGCAACCGTAAAGCTTTGTAAGTAACCCACAATCGCTGAAATGGCATAGAGAACAGCCAAGGTCATAGCAATACTTGCCACCTTATCCAAATCAATACCTGGAATCGTCCCCATTTTGGTAGGTGTAATCCCTTCAGTAATAGTATTGGTAATTTCTTTAAGCTTATCTGGTCCAATAACTGTAATGACTGCTGAAATAATTGCTCCAACAATCGCAAGGACAAAGGGAATTGGGAAACCTTTAATATAGGGTTTTAAGCGTTTATAGGACGATGTTTTTGGCTTATTTTCCATTTTCTAACTCCTCCTTAGACAATTGTGAATAAGCAATTTCTTGGTAAACCTCATTGTTAGCCAAGAGTTCCCTGTGGGTTCCTTGCCCAACAACCTTACCTTGATCAAGTACCAAGATTTGATCAGCATTCATAATAGTAGAGATACGTTGAGCAACAATCAACTTGGTCATATCTTGTGTTTTTTCAGACAATTCTTGACGCAGTTTACGATCGGTCTTATAGTCCAAAGCTGAGAAGGAATCGTCAAAAATCAAGATTTCAGGCTTACGGGCAAGTGCACGCGCAATAGCCAAACGTTGCTTCTGGCCACCTGAGAAGTTAGACCCAGCTTGAGCAACCTCTGCCTTAAGTTGACCTTCTTTATTTTCAACAAAGTCTTTTCCTTGAGCCAATTCAAGAGCTTCCCAAATCTTAGCGTCATCTAGAGGACTATTATTGCTCGTTCCCATTGTCATATTTGACGTGATATTACCTGAGAAAAGCACAGCCTTTTGTGGAATATAACCGACTATATTGTGCAAGGTTTCGTGGTCAAAATGTCGTACATCCACACCGTCAACCTTGATAGTTCCTTGCGTGGCATCATAAAATCGTGGGATAAGGTTGACAAGCGTTGATTTACCAGATCCAGTCGAACCAATAAAGGCAACCGTGTCACCCTTTTTAGCTTTGAAGCTAACATGCTCCAAAACAGGCTCTGAAGTTTCAGAATAACGGAAAGAAACATCATCGAATTCGACAGTGCCCACGTCTTTAGGTTTTTCAGAACTATTTTCAGGGTAAGAGACTGAAGATTGGGTATCTAGAACTTCATTGATACGGCCAGCTGCTACAACGGCACGTGGAAGAAGGAAGAAAACGACAATCATCATCATGAATCCCATAACAACCTGCATGGCATAAGACGAATAAACCACCATATCTGAGAAGAGATGGACCTTGTCTTCCATGGCACCAGCAATTTTCGTTGGATTAGTTGGAATCTTAACATCTTCAATCAGATGCGCACCAATCCAATAAATAGCCAGTGTCAAACCGCTGGATACAGCAGTCATTACCGGTGTCAGTAAAGCAAAAGAACGACCGATAAAGAGGTTGTTTTGGGTCAAATCAGTATTGGCCTTTTCAAATTTATCCTCTTGATAACTTTCAGCGTTATAGGCACGCACCACACGAATTCCTGTAAGAGATTCACGCGTTACGCTGTTCAGTTTATCGGTCAGAGTTTGAATCAAGCGTTGCTTAGGCATAACCATAATCAAGAGGAAGAGCATGAGAATGGCAATCACTGCCACAGCGACAAGCAAGGCAAGGAGCCAATTTCCATTTTTATCGGCAATCTTTGTAATCGCCCAAATGGCCATGATAGGCCCCTGTGTAATGACCTGCAATCCCATGGTAAGTACCATCTGCAATTGGGTAATATCATTTGTCGTACGGGTCAAAAGACTAGGAATTGAGAATTTCTTAATCTCTGCATCCGAAAAACCTAGAACCTGATGGAAGATATCATCACGAAGACGGGTGGTAAAACTTGCCGCTGTTCTAGCAGCTAAGAAACCAACCACTACAGAGGCCATAAAGCCTGCAAATGACATTAAAAGCATTCGCATCCCTGGGGCATCTGTATTCCAGGCAAAAATATCCGACGCCTTAGTTCCCTTAGTTGATAAGAGTGTCGTAATATCAGACATATAGTCTGGAATTTTCAAGTTTAGATAGACGTTCAAACAAACAAATATCACAGCTAAGATAATCATGCTTAACTCTTTTGTCGTCAAACGTTTAAAAATTTTAAACATAAGTTACTCCTTATTTTTTTCTAAATTCTTATGAATTTGGTGAAAGACCCGAAAAGCTGTTTCAGCATCCTCTTTCGAAATGCCTTCTAATAACTGTTCATGGATAGCCTCTCGGAAATGTCCAACATCTTGGGCCTTCTTTTTACCCAAGTCTGTCAGATGAACATACTTGTAGCGTTTGTCCTTGTCCGATGTCACCAATTCAACGAAACCGTTTTTCTCCATACGTTTGACCAAATTACTAGCCACTGATTTAGATATAGATAGCCTTTTCTCGATATCTTTGATAAAGATTTCTTTATCTTGGTTCTCAAACAAGTACCTGACGGCAAACCCTTGTGGACCAGCTAAATGCTCAACGCCGTAAGCTTTGCCTAGCTCTTGCACGCGAGATTCCATAGCATTGATGATTTCTCTGAAGTCACTAAAAGGATCTTTTCCATGCATCGCAAGTTCCTCCTTAAATAATTCTCATGGAAATTATTTTAGTTCTTATGAGAACTATTGTCAAGAAGAAAAGTTCTTATGAGAACTAAAAAAGAGTGAAAAAGAATATTGCTTTCCACTCTCACTCCCGTAACTGTGATTATTAAGGCTTTGGACTCTAAAACCTAACAACGCTTGAGCTAGGCTATCTAAATAATAATACCCTCCAAATGGTCCAATTCATGTTGAATAATTTGGGCTGGCATGCCAGAAAAACTTAACTGTTTAGGCATCCATTGTTCATCTAAATAAGCTACCTCAATCAACTCATAACGTCTGGTTGGACGACTTCCTTCTAAAGATAAACAAGACTCCTCTGTTTGAAAAGGCGAGGACTTGCTGACTAAAACAGGATTAAACATGACTAGATTAACAAAACCGATATTGACGATAATGACACGCTTTTTAACTCCAATCATATTGGCAGCCATACCCACACAGGCATCCTTATGGAACTCCAATGTATCACGCAAATCTTTAGCCAAATAGAGGTCTTCTTTAGTCGCTTCTGTCGATTTTTGTCCAAGGAAAAAGACATCCTTTACGATAGTTTTTATCATCTATTTACTCCCTTTTCTTATCTAAACTATGAAATGATATATCCTTCTTTTATCGGAACCAAAGGTCTTCATTCCAAATAAATCACCTTGACCTATTATATCAAAAGGCCCACCCTCTAGTAAAACAGACAAAAAAAAAGAAACCCGCAGGCTCCTTTTTAGTTATCTTTCTTCACTCTATACAAATAACCAATAAAAACCAAAAGACTAATAGTTGAAACACTCATTGCCATTTTAGCAACTGTAGTATAGCTATAGGTCAAAACAACACCATGTTTACCTGTTGGTAAGACTAGATTAGTTGGATTCTTTTCCTTAGCTAAGTAAGTGGTTACTCGCTTCCCATCAATCCTTGCTTCTTGTCCTTTGTAGTAGAAAACTGGCAACGACAAGACCTTAGATTCTTTAGACTCGTTGGTCACCGTAAGTACTAGCTCGTTGGGAGAACGGCTGATGAATGGCTTGATTTCCTGATTATCCAAGAAAAGGTGTTTGTCAAAGACAAAGCCAAAAGGCACTTCTTTATTGGTATAATCCCCATTTATATTTTTATAAGTTCCCTTGGCCAGCATTTCTCTCGTGACTTTTGTATGACTTGGCAATATATTCTTTGCTTTAGTCATCTTATCTTGAACAGTAACAATCTGAAACATATTTAGACAAAGACCTAACAAGACAAGTATTGTCGATGCCTTTATAGAAATATTTTCTAAGATATTCGCCAAAGCTAAACTGAAGAAAAGCAGAGCAAAACTCCATAATCTCCAAGGAAATTGAAGGTTGGACACTGGACTTGACTGTAAGAACTGCCAAGGAAAACTTTTCAAGGTTAAAAAAGCTAAAATAAGAGAAATAAAAAGGTAAATTCTAGCTTCCCTAACCTTAACAAAACGCTTAGTAAAAATCAGGCTTAGCACTAGGCCCAGGAGGTAGAGAAGATTAACTGATGGAGTCCTTAAATCACTTTTTAGAATCAACTCCCAGTTGTCTGCCAGACTTAAAGCAGTCTTTGATAGGAGCGGTTTAAAAGTCGTTCGTAGAGTGACATACTTGAATTGCTCTATCATAGGAACAAAGAAAGCTAGAGACATACTAAGAGTGACAAGGGTAGCCTTAAGAAATCCTAGGACACGTTCTTTTTTATTATCCCAAATCCAAAAACTAGTTACCACCGCAAAGAAAATCCCAACAGAAGCCAAAAGGACCGATAAGACATGGGAATAAACTAAACCAAGCATCCCAAGAGTCAAGATCCACCATTTCTTGTAATCTCCAAAAGTTATCAAACGAACGCCAACGAAAACTAGAGGTAGAAAAATCATCGCTAACGTTTCGCCAACGGCTGCCCTGTAATAAGAATTGTGCAAGAAATACCCCGAAAAGAGATAAAAGGTAGAAAATATCATCACCTGTTTATCAGAATATTTCAATAAACGTAATCCGTAAAAACTAAGCAAACAAGTTACAAAGCGAACAAGAAACTGAAAACTCATCCAGGCTACAAAGACCGACTGAGTCAGCTTATAGATTATGAAAATAGGATAATAAGTTAACCAAGGATAAAAGGTATTGATTAATTGTCCGGTCCCTCCGTTAGTCGTAAAATTGATAGGACTCTTCCAGACAGTATCCAAGGATAAGAGTCGGTTAATGTGAAAGACAATATCATCACCATAAAGCTTGTCCCTAAAAAAGAACATAGGCAGTATTGACACTACGCTGATCAAAAAACTTATTAGAATGACTGTCTGATTAGTATACTTCTTCTTTTTTACCCAACAGGGACCCTTGCCAACACTCAAAATTATTCCTCTTGTATTCTAATTCATAAAAATCTGCTCTAGAAAGAGATTTCTTACAAGGTATTATACCAAAAAAAGCACGGAACACCTCTTCCTCCTAAGTCTGTCTAAACAAAAAAAAGAAACCCGCAGGCTTCTTTTTTTATTTTATCGAGAGGCTTATTAATCAGGTCAAGGCTGTTAATTAAACAATACCTTGAGCTGACATAGCGTCTGCAACTTTAAGGAATCCAGCGATGTTGGCACCCACAACAAGGTTACCTTCATGACCAAATTCTTTAGCAGCTGCTGCAGCATTTTCGTAGATACCTTTCATGATATCGTAAAGTTTAGCATCAACTTCTTCGAATGTCCATTGTGTACGTCCGCTGTTTTGTGCCATTTCAAGAGCTGATACAGCAACACCACCAGCGTTAGCAGCTTTGGCAGGACCAAATGATACACCAGCTTTAAGGAAGACATCAATAGCTCCCAAAGTTGAAGGCATGTTAGCACCTTCTGAAACAGCCAACACACCATTTGCTACAAGTGTTTCTGCATCTGTTTCATCCAATTCATTTTGAGTTGCACATGGGAATGCCAAGTCAGCTTTGATAGACCAAACTGTCTTTTCACCACCAGCAGGTGTGAAGGTTGCATTTGGACGAGCTTCTGCATATTTAACGATACGTTCACGTTTAACTTCTTTGATTTCTTTCAACAAGTCAACGTCAATTCCGTCTGGATCATAAACAAAACCAGATGAGTCAGAACATGTTACAGCTTTAGCACCTAGGCTTTGCAATTTTTCAATAGCGTAGATGGCAACGTTACCAGCACCTGAAACAACTGCTGTTTTACCGTTAAAGTTTTCACCACGTGCATTAAGCATTTGTTCTGCAAAGTAAACAGCACCGTAACCAGTTGCTTCTGTACGAGCAAGTGATCCACCCCAGTTCAAACCTTTACCAGTAAGAACACCTGTGTACTCATTACGAAGACGTTTGTATTGGCCATAGAGGTAACCAATTTCACGTCCACCAACACCGATATCACCTGCAGGTACGTCTGTATCTGCACCAATGTGTTTGCTCAATTCAGTCATGAAGCTTTGGCAGAAACGCATGATTTCGTTATCTGATTTACCTTTAGGATCGAAGTTTGATCCACCTTTACCACCACCGATTGGTTGACCAGTCAATGAGTTTTTAAAGATTTGTTCGAAACCAAGGAATTTAATGATTGATTGGTTTACTGATGGGTGGAAACGAAGACCACCTTTGTAAGGACCAATAGCTGATGAGAATTGTACACGGAAACCACGGTTTACTTGTACTTGTCCTTTATCGTCAACCCATGGCACACGGAATGAAACGATACGTTCTGGTTCAACCAAACGTTCCAAAAGGTTTTCTTCAATATATTTAGGATATTTATCGAAGACAGGAACAAGTGAATCGAAAACTTCTTCAACTGCTTGAAGGAACTCAGCCTCATGGCCATTTTGAGCTTTCACTTTTTCAAAAACGCTAGCAACGTACTCTTTACCTGTTGTCATATCAATGTTTCCTTTCAAATAATTACCTTAGTAATTTAATTACATGAATAGTATAAATTTTCAGAATCTTCTTGTCAAGTATTTTCTGCTATTTTTTTGATTTTTATGTTAGCTTTTATGACATAGCAAGTGATCTATCTTTTTTTAAGATACTCCTAAAAAGTTGTCAATTCAACAATGTAAACGGATTCTATTTTTCTAGTTTTTCTCCAAAATTTTTTAAACTTTTTTTCAACTTTAAAGCTAAAATAGCCTAAAAACAATTTAGTAAATTTACTATTTTTACATTTACAAAGATCTCCAACTATGTTATTATGAATTTAGTAATTTTACTAAATCTTGAAAAGGATCATTTTTTATGAAAAGAAAGCAATTATCAGGAAAGCACATCGGCATTGTTTTTGGAACTTTCGCTCCAATGCATGTTGGGCACGTTGACCTTATTACCAAGGCAAAACGCGCTAATGACAATGTGCTCGTCATCGTAAGTGGCAGCAACACACAAGAAGATCGGGGGACACGCGCAGGCCTATCACTCAACCGCCGTTTCCGTTATGTTCGAGAAGTTTTCTATGATGATGAATTAGTCGTTGTGGATAAACTGGATGAGGCTGGGATGCCAGCCTATCCCGAGGGATGGGTACCTTGGGTTAATCGTGTCAAAGAGCTTATCTCTAAAAATACGGATAATCCTGAAAAGATTACCTTTTATGTTGGAGAGCCAGAGTACGTGACCGAGCTCAATCGCTATTATCCTCAAGCTCAGGTAGAACTCATCGAACGCTCTATTATCAACATCTCTGCTACCGAGATTCGCGACAATCCTATGGAAAATTGGCGTTTTATCACCAAGCCTTTCCGCCGTCACTTTACTCGTAAGGTCCTTGTCGTGGGCTCTGCTAGTGGTGGAAAAACTACTCTTGTTAAAGATTTGGCCCGAACTTACAACGCTCCCTGCTCTCTTGAATATGCTAGGGAGTATCAAGAAAAGTATAATGTACGAGATGACGAGTTAGATACTAACGATTATATTCACCTCCTGACAGATCAATATGCCCAGACCTCTGATATCATTGATAAAGGGCAGCACTCAGGACTTATCTTTGCCGATACCAACTCAACAGTCACAAAAGTTTATATCGACTACTATTTGAAAGAAAATATTTCTAAAGAAGAATTTGATATGCTGGATCGGCTCTATCAGGTAACTCAAGCCCGTGAAAAATGGGATTTGATTTTTGTAATTCTGCCAAAATCAAACTATGTGGATGATGGCTTCCGTGACATGACTATGGCTGATAGCCAAACACGTGACTGGTTTACCAAGCATCTCTTAGACCTCCTATCACCATTCAAAGATAAAATCGTTATTTTAGGGGAAAATAGTAATAGTGACAGCTTCTTTACAGACAACTACCACAATGCCAAAAAAGCAATCAAAGAACGTCTACACATCGAGATTTAAAAGACCAATCCAACGTAATCATCACTTAAAACTTACAATACAAACATGGAGGAAACATATGACTAGAACCTTCGAAAACTCTGGTAGCGAAAAGGAATTTTTGGACATCTATCAGCGAGAGGAAATGGATAAGTACGTTAAGCCCTCAATGACCGTTGACTCGGTCATCTTCCGCTATTATAAAGGAAGAGTCCAAACCTTACTTATCAAGCGAAAAAACCATCCCTTCATGGGGAAATACGCCTTCAGTGGTGGCTTCGTTCAGGAGCAAGAAGATCTCAATCTAGCTGTCTGTCGCGAAGTACAGGAGGAAACATCCATTACACTCAATCCTGATCATATTGAGCAACTCATTACTGTGGGAACACCTTATCGGGATCCTCGAATGTGGACTATTACAGTGGCTTATCTCTGCTTCATGACCTTCAATGATATTCAAGTGGAAAAGGCTGCCGACGATGCAGCGTCTACGCATTGGTTAGACATTGCCATGGTAGACGGTCAACTGCAACTTGTTGATGGTGACAAGACGCTGTCACATGATGACCTTGCCTTTGACCATTGGGAAATTCTCTTAACAGCTATGGAACGTATCAAGGGACGACTCGAATACTATCCAACTATCCTCTCCATTATGCCCGAGGAAAACACCTTGACCACCTACCGCCAACTTTTTGGTACCTTCAATGAAGACTACCTCAAGATGGATTCCACAAATTTCTTGCGTCGCTTTAAACACCTCTTCCAAAAAACAGGTCGTCAGGTAGCCACTAGAACCAGAAAGGCTGCCACCTACACTTATCATATCAAACCACTCTAAAGTAAGGTCTTTGTTTGACAATTTGATACTTACATAGTAGTATTAAGAAAATTAATAAGAGGTATCCTATGAAAAGTTTTACATTGATTAGTGGAATTCTCATTACACTCTTGGGTGTCTTTTTCTTCGCTAATCCTACAAATCTTCTTGCCATCGTTGGTTGGCTATTTGCCCTAGTGATGCTGGTATCTGGTGTTTCAAGTCTCATGGTTTATTTTAAACGAGATAACGAAAACCGCTCCTTCTTCCAACTGCTTCAGAGTATCATTTCCATCGTTTTTGGTATTATCCTGCTATCAACATCAGCATGGGTGCTCTCGGGCGTAGCTGTAACCATTATCGCTTGGTGGCTTCTTGTCTCAGCATTTACGCAAGGCTTTCAAGCTTATCGCCAACGTCAATTCGGCTTCTCAGGTCAACCTGCCCTATCAATCGCCTTGATTTGTCTAGTCTTTGGACTCCTGCTCTTTAGTGCTCCGTTTTTCTCAGCCTTTCTTATTGGGCGCTTGGTAGCTTCCTTAATTATCTTCGCGGGGGTCTCTGTCCTCTCCTTTTCGTTCCGCTTGTGGTAGGAAGAAAATAGTCACTACATAAACATAAAAAAGCCTTGCAATTCACATTTGCAGGGCTTTTGTCATACTTTGATTACTAAAGAGCTTATCCTTCTAGCTCACTCAAATACTCATAACGTTCATACTTTTCAAGTAGTGTTTCGTTAGCAGCATCCAAATCACGTTGAAGGGTAGCTAACTGTCCATAATCGCTAGCATTTTCAAGCATGGCTGCTTCAATCTCTTCGATTTTAGCTTCAAGGTCAGCAATCTCATCCTCGATGGTCGCCCACTCTTGTTTTTCAAAGTAGCTCATGCGTTTTTTGTCTTCTTTGACTTTCTCAACTTTAACGCTAGCTTGCTCTTTTTCCTTCTCTAAGAGGGCTGCTTGCTCTTGTAAGAAGGCTTTTTCATCAAGGTAGTCAGTGTAGTTCCCAAAAAACTCTCGCACACCACCCTCTTCAAAGGCTAGAATCTTGTTAGCCACCTTGTCCAAGAAATAGCGGTCGTGACTTACGGTAACGACAGGGCCGCCAAAACCATTAAGGAAGTTTTCCAAAACCGTCAAAGTTGCAATGTCCAAATCATTTGTCGGCTCATCCAAGAGCAGAACGTTGGGCTTTTCAATCAGAATCTTAAGTAGATAAAGACGTTTCTTTTCCCCACCAGAGAGCTTGGTAATCTGTGTCCCATGGGTAGAACGAGGGAAAAGGAATTGCTCTAAGAGCTCTGTGATACTAGTTGTTCCAACCGTTGTCTTAACTTCATCTGCAACTTCTTGCAAGTAGTTAATGACACGCTTACTCTCATCCATATCTTTAATTTGCTGTGAGAAATAACCAATACGTACCGTCTCACCAATATCTAGGACACCAGCTGTGGGCACAAGGTCGCCATTAATCAGATTGAGCAAGGTCGATTTCCCGACACCATTATCCCCAACAATACCGATACGATCACGATTTTGCATGATAAGATTGAAATCACTGAGAATTTGCTTGCCATCTTCATAAGCAAAATCGACATGCTCAAAGTTAACCACCTTCTTACCAATACGGCTAGTCTCAAAGTTAATTTCAAGATCGTCATTATTAACCGTTTGGTGAACCTCACCCTTAAGCTCCTTAAAACGATTGATACGAGCTTGTTGCTTGGTCGCGCGTGCCTGTGGTTGCGTTCGCATCCATGCCAACTCCTGCTTATAGAGTTGCTTTTTCTTGTGAAGAGCCGCTGCATCTCGTTCATCTTGTTCAGCCTTTAGACGCACATAGTCTTGATAATTTCCCTGGTATTCAATCAGATTAGCCTGGTCTAGCTCAAAGATACGTGTGGCCACATTGTCCAAGAAATAACGGTCGTGGGTAATAAAGAGGACCGTTTTTTTAGAAGACTTGAGAAAATTAGTCAACCAAGCAATAGTATCAATATCCAAATGGTTAGTTGGCTCATCCAAGAGCAAGAGATCTGCATCATTCAAGAGAACCTGAGCCAACTGCACACGGCGACGAAGACCACCTGAGAGGTCCCCGACCTTTTGCGAGAGGTCTGACAATCCCAACTTAGACAAGACTGTCTTAACCTCGCTCTCAATGGACCAAGCATCTAGACTATCCATCTCTGCCATAACCTTCTCCAAGCGAGCCTGATTCTCCTCAGAATATTCTGCCATAAGGGTTTCATATTCTCGAATCAAAGCCATCTCACGAAGGTCTGATGACAAGACCGTATCAAGCACTGTCTTGCTATCATCAAATTCTGGCTCCTGAGTCAAATAAGCAATCTTATAGCCATTAGCCTTAGTGAAAGGTGACACATCACCATCAAAACCAATACGCTCAGAGACAACATCTAGCAAGGTTGTCTTACCTGTCCCATTAACACCAATAATCCCAATACGATCCAAATCATGGATAATGAATGAAATCTCTTTAAAAACCGTCTTATCCCCAACGGACTTGGTTAATTTTTCAACAATAAAATCTGACATCTTACTTCCTTCTTACAAATAACACCGCTACGGATCCTACGCATGCTCTGTAGCGGTGTGTCATTTTTATAACGTCCGTAGACTTATTTCATCGCTTGAACAAAGGCCATAATGGCTTCCTTGTTATTAGCTAGTTTCCCATCAACGATGGCATTTTCGATGGCTTTAAGTGCACGACCAAGGTCCGGACCAGGTTTGAATCCTAGCTCCTTCATCAGCGTGCCACCATTCACAACGATTTCGTGCTTATCATGGATGAGCAACTGACCATCCAAATCGGCAATACGCTCATAATCGACGTCCAAGCCCTGAGCCTGTCTCAAAGTCTCAGCCTCCTCTAAGAGAACCTTACCATACTGATAAACATCTTGTTTAGTCACCGCTCTCTCCAAACGGAAATTGAAAATCTCAATCAAGGACTGAACTGTCTTTTGGAAATTAACAGACGTCTTCCATTTTTTAAGGAAAGAGCGTGGATTATCATGCTTGAGAGCCAAAAGAGTTGCCGCCCAAGCCTGTTCAGAACTTGTAAATCTAAAATCCTCCACATAGTCTGCCACAAAAGACTGCCATTCTTCAGCAGTTTCTTGAAAATCTGGAAGATACTGATAAGCCTTTGTCGCTAGAAGTGCCTTGATTCCTTTTTTCCAATGTGGGGCCAAAAGCAACTTATCAAACTCGATGAAACTTCGCTCAATCGAAATCTTTTCCAGAAGGGGGGCATGGCTGGTCATAGCCTGAAAAGTCTTTTCTTCGATATCAAAGTCTAAACTCGCTGCAAAACGTAGCCCTCGCATGATACGAAGGGCATCCTCGTTAAAGCGTTCCTCAGCCTTACCAACAGCCCTCAAAACACGGTTGTCCAAATCAGCAAGACCATCGAACTTGTCGATAACCTCAGCATTTTCATTAAGAGCAAAAGCATTGACTGTAAAATCACGACGCTTGAGGTCTTCTTCCAATGAACGCACAAAGGACACGCTAGACGGACGACGGTAATCTACATAGACGTCCTCTGTTCGGAAGGTCGTCACCTCATACTCACCGCCATTTTCCAAAACCAAAACGGTCCCATGCTCAATACCGATATCCACCGTACGCTCGAAAATCTGCTTGGTCTCTTCAGGATATGAAGATGAGGCAATGTCTACATCATGAATGGGACGGTTAAGAAGGGCATCTCGTACCGAACCACCAACAAAGTAAGCCTCAAAACCCGCAGCCTTAATCTTCTCTAATATTGGTAAAGCCTTCTGAAACTCAGAAGGCAAATAACTTAATCTCATAGTAAATGTTCCAAACCATAAACAAGCTGATCACGTTTAACCACTTCTTTAATACCGAGGTTAACCCCACCCATAAAGGATATACGGTCATAAGAATCATGACGCAAGGTCAAGCCTTCTCCTTGGGCACCAAAGATAACCTCTTGGTGAGCCACAAGTCCTGGCAAACGCACACTGTGAATACGGAAACCATCAAACTCAGCACCACGTGCTCCAGCAAGTGTTTCCACCTCATCCTCAGCACCTTGACGTTTTGTTTCGCGAACCTCACGGATAAGTTCAGCTGTTTTCACCGCTGTACCTGAAGGAGCATCTTTTTTCTTGTCATGGTGAAGCTCAATGATTTCAAGATCTGGGAAATATTTGCTAGCTTCTGCCGCAAACTTCATAAGAAGGATAGCACCAATAGCAAAGTTAGGTGCAATCAAACCACCAATAGACTTGTCTTTAGAAAGGTCTGTCAATTCCTGAATTTGTGCTTCAGTAAAT
Organism: Streptococcus sp. 17.1; assembly: GCF_016648655.1. Lineage (NCBI taxonomy): Bacteria > Bacillati > Bacillota > Bacilli > Lactobacillales > Streptococcaceae > Streptococcus > Streptococcus sp. 17.1. Next base: position 38,636 of record NZ_JACLQM010000010.1, on the reverse strand, counting down.
CCTGTGGTACCCACAACTGGTGCAAAACCATTCTCCAAAGCAAAACGAGTATTTTCATAGGCAACAGCTGGCATAGTGAAATCTACCCAGACATCTGCGTCAAAGCCAACCAAATCCGCTTTATCTGTGAAGACAGGAACACCGTCCACTTCTTTTTCTGTCGCAAATGGGTCAAGCAAGGCAGCCAAAGTCAATTCGTCATCTCCCTTGACCATTTCAACCGCAGTTGAACCCATTCTTCCTTTAAATCCAGCAACAATAACTTTAATAGACATGTCATTTTTCCTCTCTATTGATCTTAATCATAGACAAGCCCCATCCCAGATGGATAGTACTTATTTGGTAAATTTAGGTGTTAGACCTAACACTAGTGCTCCTTCACCCAAGTGTGTCGCAATTACGGCACATAAGGATACCACTGTTGAAACGCTAATTCCCTGTGCTTCTAGCTGTCTTTTAAAATCTTCAGCTTTTTCAGGAGCATTCGTGTGAAGGATACTAAGTTCCATTTCACGATTTTCCTCAGCTAGGGCAACCAAACGTTTCACAGCTTTCTTCTCTGTACGTACCTTTTCAAAAACAACGATTTTTCCTTCGTCATTAAAATTCAAAATAGGTTTGATAGACAAAAGATTTCCTAAAATCGCCGACCCATTCTACAAACGGCCACCCTTAACCAGATGATTAAGATCATCCACAAGAATATAAGCCGTCGTTTGGTCAACTTGCTCCTCAAGCTTCTTCAAAATGTTCTCAAAAGACATCCCTTGAGCTGACCAATGCAGAACGTTTCTCACCATGACTCCCATAGGAGCTGCTGTGATTTTTGTATCAGGAAAAGCAATCTTCAACTTGGCATGGTCCTCAATCAAAAACTGACTATTAGCCCAAAAACCAGAGATTCCTGAAGAAAGGAAAAGCCCAATGACATGGGTATAACCTTTCTCCTCCAACTCCATAAGCAAGTTATCCAAGTCAGCTAGATTAGGTTGCGACGTCTTGAGCAGTTCCTCAGAGTTTGCCATTTGCTCATAAAAATGATTGACATCCAAATTTTTTCCTTCAACAAAAGGCTGCCCCTCAATGATGACCGGAATATCTAAAACATAAACATCAGCATGGCCCTGAATTTCAGCAGGGAGATTAACCGATGAATCCGTAATAACTGCAAGAGACATCTTAGAACTCCAAATTGATACCTGGGCGATCCAAGGCAATTTCAGTTACTTCATAAGTCAAACGTTGAAGCGTATCCAAGAGCGGTGCAGCCAAGGCTTCTGCTTCTTCTTGTGAGAAGTCTTTTGGTTCATTGACGATACGGTTTTGAATGTGGTCCATTTGAGAAACAATCCCTGAGATGACAAACTCATCACGGACAATCATAAATTGCAAAACAGCTACAACAGACGTATTGTTAGCTTCTTCATCTTTATTGTGCAACTGGAAAGTTACTTCAACATTTGTTTTAGGAACACCATTCTCTTTTTCCCACTCATGGTTACGAACATCATAGTGGTAACGGTTAACAAATACTTTTTCGCGAATTAAATCCATTAGTCATATTCTCCTTGATACAATTACTCTTTATTATAGCATAAATATGCTTTATTATGGGAATATTATTGACAGAAAAATGAGTATTTAGACTGATTTTGACAGCAACAATAATCACTAGAAAAGTAGGATCTTTGATTTAGGACTAAGACTACTAAAATAAGGCTCCTTCATCAGAAGAGAGCCCTTATATTGCCAGCTAACAGTCTCTTAAAGAATGTTTCTGCTGTCCCTTTTCATCAAAATTCTCAGGATCTAGCCAATTCTCAAATCGTTTCTTAAGTGCTGGCCACTCACTCTCAATAATCGAGAACCAGTCCGTATCACGGCTACGCCCCTTATAGATAGCATGGTTACGAAAACGCCCCTCATAGGTGAACCCTAAACGCATGGCAGCATTGGCAGAAGGACGGTTGAGACTATCACATTTCCACTCATAACGACGATAGTTAAGATCTTCAAAGACATATTTCATAAGCAGGTATTGAGCTTCTGTGGCTGCTCTAGTCTTTTGTAAGGCAGGTGCCAAAATCACTCGCCCCATCTCAACACTGCGATTTTTGGGTGTAATAGCCATAAGTGAAAAGGTTCCCAGAACCTTACCTGAAGCCTTATCCCTGATGGCAAAGAAATAAGGATTTTGGGATTGCTCATAATCCTCCAAACACTGACGTACAGCTTCTTCAGATTCAAAAGGATCCGCATACATATAGGTCCAATCAGAAAGAATCTGATTCGTAAAGTAAAAGTCTAAAATGTCTTCATAATGCTCTGCCACCGTCAAATGTTCAACGCTACAATAACGACCTTCTAATAGAGCAACATCTGGCATCTTACCTGGACTAGCATCCGCTAGACTTGGCCCCACTTCTTGTTGGTAGTGATTTAAAGGCATGGAATTCTCCTTTTTTCATAAAGAAAAGCCTACACAAAAGTGCAGACTTTAGCTTAATTATTTAGCAACTGGGTATACAGATACTTGTTTTTTGTCGCGACCTTTACGTTCGAAACGTACAACACCTTCAACTTTAGCGAAGAGTGTATCATCACCACCACGGCCTACGTTTACACCTGGGTAGATGTGTGTACCGCGTTGACGGTAAAGGATTGATCCACCTGATACAGTTTGTCCATCAGCTGCTTTAGCACCAAGACGTTTAGCTTGTGAATCACGACCATTGGAAGTAGAACCCCCACCTTTTTTGTGGGCGAAAAGTTGCAAGTTTTCAAGAGTTTTCAACATAAGATTGTGTCCTTTCTTAGTGATTAGTCGCTAACTTACGCGTTGATAGCGTTGATAACAACTTTTGTATAAGGTTGACGGTGACCTTGTTTACGGTGGCTACCTTTTTTAGGTTTGTATTTGAAAGTAACAACTTTCTTTTGTTTACCTTGTTTTTCGATAGTTCCGACAACAGTAGCTCCCTCAACAACTGGAGTACCTACTACAGTTTTATCACCACCGACAAGAACAACTTCGTTAAAAGTTACTTCTGATCCAGCTTCAGCGTTGATTTTTTCAACGTAGATCGCTTGACCTACTTCAACTTTAACTTGTTTTCCACCAGTTTTGATGATTGCGTATGTGCTCATGATGCACCTCCTATTAAAATTTTTAATGTGTCTGAGGTTTCCCTCTGTGAAGACTCGCCTAGTACTGCGGGGCCGAACCCACTTGTAAACAGTAGTCGTGCGGTTGCACAGGACGTGCATTTAGTCAACGTTACAATTCTATCATTTTTTCCCTCTAATGACAAGAGAAAAAGTTATTTTGATTATTCTTATTCTGCTCATTGAAATTTATCAAAGTAGCGATTACCCTAATCAACTCTTATTCCATATCTTCCTAGGAAAGTCTTAGCTAGAGCCCGCTCCAGATCAACTAAGGAAAGGCTCTTATCCGTTGTCAAAATTTGATAGCGTTCACTTCCTTCAAAATAGAAGTGATTCAATGCCTGATAGCCATTTCGTTCATAAAATGCTAAACGTTTTAGACGTTGAGCCCGATTAGAGACTTGCTCCTCATCCATGGGTTCAATCGTAAGCACACACGGTCGTTCTCCTGCTTCTTCCCTAACTTGTGCCAAAATTTGACTACCGTAACCCTGCGACTGTTTACTTTCCTCAACCGCAAGAAAGAGAAGGTAGACCAGGTTATCAGTACAGATTGCATAGGTAAAACCAATAAAAACTCCCTGATCAAAATAAGCCAAGAAAGATTGTCCATTTTTCAAATTATTCCAAGACAATTGCCAAAGTGGGAGTCTCTCCTCCACAGGAAAAGCCGCTTCATAAAGCGAAGCGACCATCTTGAATGTTGATGTCAGAGGATAAATGTTACGAATCTCTAGTGTCATTTCCCTAACCAATAACCTTCTTATAATCTTCTGGTGTCGCCACATGAGCATGCTCACGTTGACGATCAAGCAAGTGACTAAGGAAGTCACGGTTGCCCAAGGCTTCTTTAAGGGTTTGTTTAAATTGCCCAGCATTCATAGCTGAGAAAATATTGCTTGGTGCAGTATAATCTGGACCATGGCTTGTGTTCGTGAAAGCCAGGATAAGCAGGTTATTTTCAAAGGCAGCACGTGTCGCTGACAGGATTTCATTTTGGTGGTTAATATCTAAATAGAAATCAGCCTCTTGATAGAGACGTTTAACCTGTTCTGTTGTAATATTCGGATAAAGGCTAACATTACTATATTTAGCTAAATCCATCAAACGACTTGACATTTCAGTGATTGCACCAATATGGTAGTGCATGGTAGGCACTTCACTAACAATGTTTTCCAAGTGTTCAATCTGATCTGAGTTGGTCAAGATCAGTGCTTGATTTTGGAAATTATTCTGACGAGCAAATGGATACATGAATCCGAGAAAGGCCACGCGAGAAGCCTGCTCTGGACTAACCAACTTTAGAAGATTCGTATATGCCGTGTATTCTTGCACTACAATCTTAGTTTGACGGTGATTGCTATCAAGAAGGAGGCGCATATTCCCAGGGACTGAATCAGTGATAGGCTCTTGCCAGAAGAGGACATCTTGACCAGAATTCGGAAGATTCATAGCTGTCAAGAAAGGCGTTGACAAGGAGTTATAAAGGATACGTCGCAAATCATAGCCAGCTTCTTTAAGATAAAAGACTACAAACTCCGATTTGTTTTTGAAAATGTAGACCTTGTCTTTCCAATTCAAGATAACGTCTTTGGTCAAATGGTTAATGACGATAACTTCCTTGTTGTCTGGAGTGAAATAACTAGTAATGGTCGCTTCTTGCTTAACATTGTAAGTTGTTTGTGAGAAACGATACCCCTTATTATTGTAGCGATCAGTCACACGCAGGCGACCTGACTCATCATACCAATCCACAGCTTTAACTAGACGCTGATGAGCAGGGTGCGCATAGTGAATATGACCACGTTTCTTATCAAAACGGAAGATTTCCGCGTTGCTATTTGTTCCTAAAATTTCCCAGTAGTCAGGCACAGGAACCTGATTAAAGTAAAGTGCAGAACCTTGAACCTTGTCAAAACCAGTGAAATAAAGGTAAGGTGAGGTCACGTCACTAGGCAGAAAGCCATCATCTGAAAGACAAACTGTTGTATTTACATAGCCAGCGACAATCAGCGAGTAATGGAGATCCCAACTACCTTGACTATAGTTCTCAAATAAATTAATCATGATTAGTCATCTCCTTTACTAAGTTAAGCCACTTCTGCTCGATTTCCTCTGTCAAAAAGCCTTTGGCGATATCATAAGAGACTTGATGAACATAATCTAAATCTGAACGATTGAAGAAAGCTACAATTTTCTCTGCCAAGGCAGCTACGATAGCAGGCTCATCATCTTTTTCAAAACGAGGAATGAGGTACCCATTCTCATTATCCTTGATAAAAGTTTGGTTCCCATAACGGACATCAAAACCAATCATACCAAGGCCCGATCCAACAGCTTCTAGAAGTGTCAAGCCAAAACCTTCACTCTTAGAACCTGATAGGTAAAGTTCGTAATCCTTGTAGACTTCTGTTAAATCTTGGTGCCCCTTAAGATGGATGTAATCCTGAGCGTGATTTTCCTCAATAATTGCCTTAAGCTTAGCTTCTTCAGCACCTGTACCAAAGATATCAAAGTTCACTTGTGGCAGACTTTCTTTAGCCTTAACAACAGCCTTAGCCAACCAATCCACGTGCTTTTCATTGGCCAAACGTGAAGCTGTGATGATTGAGAATGGTTTACGCTCTCCCTCAGGCTCTCTCAGTTTATCCAAACTTCCCACAGGAATCGTTACAATGTTAGGTGTAAATGGTGTATATTTGTTGAACTGGTCTAGCATAATGCTGCGTTGACGTTCTGTCGCTGTGATGAAGAAATCAACCTTATCTGCATTACTGAATTGATACTCGTAGAAGTTATTCCAAAGAATAGTCTTGTCTGTCACAGCATTTTCACTAAAGTGCTCTGCATGGACCACAACTCCAAGCTTAGCAGGTTTGGTATTACGGAAAACAGCCTGTCCCGTACCAGTGGCACGGTCCAAGATAACGATATCTTGATCAGTTAGACCAAGTTGCGACATAAAGTAGGCAATAAACTCATGCTTAGAAGACAAAATCTTATCTGGGAAACGGAAGACACTATCCTTACCATCAACAATTTCATCATAGGCAACACTACCATCTTCATTGAAGAAACGACGTTGATAGAGGTGTGCCTTGTTATCTACAGGGGTGTAGTACTCCGTGAACATCTTAGTGTAAGAGTAAAAGTCTTTACGGATTAAGCAACCACGCGATACTTTTTCCACACGGTGAACGATATCTTCACCCTCTTTACGCAAGTAGGCTGCATAAAATATATCTTCCTTGGCACAAAAGAGCTTAACCACTTTACCATTAATCTCACGACGCGTGATGTCATAAGGAATTTCCTTTTCCAAATCTTTGACAGTATAGGTCGTTGGAGCAATTTTTAGGTCTGTAAAATAGCTGTAGAGCCAGATGATGTCTTCATCCGCAAACCCCATGTTACGGGTCAAATCAGAAAGATTGTCCTGCAAGAACATATCCATAAAGACAAATTTGGCCTTAATACCTGTGTTTTTGAAAATTGTAGAACGATAGGCCTGGGCGTACTCGACACCACTTGATGCCCAACCGATTCCTAAATTGATGTTATAAACAGTCATGTATTTTCCTTTCTGGGTAAAAGTTCAACATCGACATTTCTTTTTCGACATACCTAACCCTAGTAGCACCTAAGCACTACTAAGTTAGTACTATATCCTCCTAGACTAGAGCAAGTCCTCAATAAGTGTATCCACTTCGTCTTGCGTCTCTTCAATAGGTGTAATTTCAGTCACCATGATTCCTGCAACCGCACGTTCAACCAAGGCGTCAACATCCATACGACGTTCATATTGTTCGACATTTTTGATTTTTGGATTAGTTTTTGGACGGTCAGGTGCAAAGATAGTACAGCAATCCTCAAAAGGTTGGATGGAAATGTCAAAGGTATCAATTTTTTGTGCCAAATCAATGATTTCCAACTTGTCCATAGTGACAACCGGGCGAATCACTGGCGTACATGTAACAGCATTAATCGCCTGCATAGACTCCATGGTCTGACTAGCAACCTGACCAAGACTCTCACCATTGATAATCACAAGACCTCGACGTTCTTCTCGAATGCGGTCAGTAATACGCATCATAAAACGACGCGTCAAGGTCATCAAATAAGCCTCAGGCGCTTTTTCTTTGATTTCCTCTTGGATTTCAGTAAATGGTACTTCGATGAACTGGATATTACCACCAAACTTGGTCAACTTACGGGTCAAATCTTGAGCCTTTTTCAGTGCACCAGGACTGGTATAAGGAGGGCTTGCAAAGTGGACAGCTTCAATATCCACACCACGTTTAAGTGCAAGATAACCTGCCACTGGCGAATCAATCCCACCTGAAAGCATGAGCATTCCTTTACCGGCAGTCCCTACAGGTAGTCCACCTGCTCCTTTGATTTCCTCGTGAGAAATATAAGCCGCCTCGGCACGAATTTCTACCTTAAGGTTGACATCTGGGCCCTTCATCTGAGCCTTGATGTCAGGCAATACATCAAAAACTGCATTTCCTAAAGTAAGATTGAGCTCACGACTATCGAGAACAAAATCATGGTCACTACGTTTAGCAGTCACTTTAAAGGTAAGACCGTCACGATAGAGCCCAGTCATAATGTCTTGAACAGCCTTTTTCAAGACCTCGACATCTTTTTCAAACTTGTAAACAGGACTAAAGGCTTGAATACCAAAAATTTGCTTCAAAGACTCTGCTACTGGCTCATAGTCTGTACCGTTGAGGTAGATGTGACCACGGTCTCGGTCAAAAGTCACTTTAACATCTGGATAGATGGATAGAACATCCTTGATGTTATTTCTAAGTTTATTGATAAAGCGCATACGGTTTTTGCCCTTGGTAGACAATTCACCATAGCGAACCATAATTTCTGAATATGTTAGTGTCATTCCTTTTCCTTTTAAATTTGAATTTAGTTTTATTGTTTAATTGCTTAAATCTTACTATCTCACTTTTTGTGTCTTGGCGTAGACCTGCTTGAAAATTGTGAGAAACTGTTCTACCTGTCCCATATCATTGTCATCATCAAGACTGATACGTACAGCCGTTTGAGCTAATTTAGTCGGAACACCCATAGAAATGAGAGTCCCTGCTGGTTTTCCCGCCTTAGATGAACATGCAGATGTCGTTGAAATATAGATTTGATGCTCTTCAAAAGCATGGACAATAACTTCACCACGAACACCCTTGATTCCAAAGGTCAAAATATTGGGCGCAAAGTCTTCACCCTCACCTGAGAAAATAGTAATGTCCTCATACTTAGCCAATTCGTCAAAGATAATTTTTTTCATCTTGACAATTTTCGGAAGAGAAAACGCCTCTTTGTCAGTAACTAAGCGCAAGGCCTTAGCCATACTCGCAATGCCAGCAACATTCTCAGTCGTTGAACGAAAGTCTTTTTCTTGACCACCACCTGTTAAGAGCGGCGTAATCTTTTTCCCTGCCTTTTTGTAGACAAAACCGACACCTCGAACAGCATGGAACTTATGACCAGAAAAAGTTGCAAAGTCAACACGGTCTGTTAAATAAGCTGATACAGGAATCTTCCCAATGGCCTGAACAGCATCCACATGGAAAGATATCGTCGGCTCATCAGCCAATATATCCGAGATAGCTTGAATAGGTTGGATTGATCCGATTTCGTTATTAACGGCCATAACCGAAACCAAAATCGTGTCGGGGCGTAATAATCCAGCAAGAGCTTCAACATCCACAAATCCTTGCTCATTAACTGGTGCATAGGACACTTCGAAACCATGCTCTGAAAGCCATTTGGCAGACTCTTTCACCGCAGGGTGCTCAATATCAGAAACAATAATGTGTTTGCCGTAAGGCTCTTTTTCAAAAGCAACTCCTTTAATGACCCAGTTGTCTCCTTCGGTTCCTCCAGACGTAAAGAAAATCTCATCGGCTGATTTTCCAATGAGGTCCGCAACTTGCTTACGAGAAGCCTCCAAAATACGTGTCGCAGATGTTCCTAATTGGTGCAGGCTGGATGGGTTCCCAAAAATTTTAGTAGCCACTTCTTGATAGGTTCTAAGTGCCTCTGGATAAGGCACCGTAGTGGCTGAATTATCAAAATAAATCATGATTTTTCCTCGATTTTTATTTACTATTTATTATAGCATAATTTTTTTAGCAATTTTTGCGAGAAAATCATATAATAGAAAGTACGAAATATTTTTAAGGAGAGCATCATGTCTGAAAATTACTCACGCCGTAATCATTCATCAAAAGAAGAAAAAAAATCTGCCCCAAAGGTGACTGAACACGTTACAAAAGGCTTCACTGCCTTCCAAAAAGTCCTTACTGCCGTCGGGACAATTTTGTCAATCATCGTGGCTTCAATCACCATCATGAATTTCACAGCCTCTAAAAATAAGGACACTTCTGATTCATCAGCCAATCAATCAACTGTAGTCATCAAAGAAGGCAATAATAAGACTCAAGAATCAAGCGCCGCTTCATCTAGTTATGGCAATGCGACTGATTCAGAAACACAAACAAGTAGCCAAGCAGGAACTAACACCTATTCGTCATCTGCAGACACAACAACGGGTGGCAATACAACTACTTCTTCATCAGCAGCTACTGCAGACACAACATCTGGCAATGCGACTACTGGTGGTGCAACAACTGGTGACGCCGCTTCTAACTAAGACATGTAAAAGGCTAGGAAACCCTGCCTTTTTTCTATAATCCTATGAACTATACAGAAACTCTAAATTTTATCCATTCTTTCAAGGGCAATGGCCGTCGCCCTCAACTCGAACGTATGCGTTGGCTCTTGAAACAAGCCGGAAATCCTCAGACTCACTTTCCAACGGTGCATATTGTCGGGACCAACGGTAAGGGATCAACAACAAGCTACCTACAAAATATCCTAACAAAGTCAGGTTATCAGGTCGGGACCTTCACCTCCCCTTATATTACTCGTTTCAACGAACGTATTAGTATTAACGGCACAGAAATTCCTGATAAGGATTTGATTAGCCTTGTTGCGAAAGCTCAGGTTCTTCTCGATGATTTAGAAGAGCACACTGCTTTTGACCGACCAACGGAATTCGAGTTGGTCACCTTACTCATGTTCCTCTACTTCGACCTTAAACAGGTTGATATGGCTATCATTGAAGCAGGTATTGGTGGACGCCTTGATTCGACCAATGTCCTTTCGCCAGAGCTTGTCATCTGTACTTCGATTGGATTTGATCACACTGAGACCTTGGGCGATAGCCTTTTGGACATTGCCAATCATAAAGCAGGCGTCATGCGAGAAAACACACCTATCTTACTTGGTCGTGTCTCTACAGAAGTTGAACATTTTTTCAACCAAAAATCACATGACCTACAAGCTCCTTTAGCCGTCATTGATAGAGAAATTCAGCTGCTTCCGCAAGACAATCAAACGATCCAAGTTTCTTATGACCATTGGGAAAGTCCAGATCTTAAGCTACCAATGCTAGGACGACATCAAGAAAACAATGCTGGGTTAGCTGTCACTGCTGCCCATCTCTTGACTCCAACATTTCCTAAGATTACTAATAAGAGCATTCAAGATGGTATTTGTGACACACACTGGCCTGGTCGTAGTGAGTGGATAGGAAATAACATTTATCTAGATGGTGCTCATAACCCTCAAGGAATTGTCAGCTTAAAGCAGGTACTAAAAGATAACTTCGCTAATCGTAGGGTCCACATCCTCTTTGCAGGACTTAGACGAAAGCCATTGGCAGACTTACTAGAAGAACTGAAAGATTACGATATTACGGTAACCAGCTTTGACTTTTTTGAAGCACTGCCCTTGGATGACTACCCCAAAGACTTCAAACGTGTAGCCGACTATAGAGACTGGCTAGCACAAGCTGAATCAGCAAATTCTGATGACCTATTTGTTGTCACTGGATCTCTTTATTTTATCTCAGAAGTAAGAAACTACTTAATTAACGAAAGAAAGGCCTGAAGGCCTTTTTTATTGAGACAATATACAGTTACACACAAAATATAGGTTGTTATTTGAACACAAAGAAAAGTCTATCTATTTGGCTAGACAGACTTCACCTTTTTATCTCATCGTTACAAATTCTTCTGAGCCGGTTGGATGAATGGTTTCCATAGCCAAAAAGGCTATGGAAATTCGCAAGGGACTTCCTTGCGATCACTTTCAATTGAGGCCATTCAGACACAAAGAAAAGTCTATCCATTTAGGTAGACAGACTTCACCTTTTTATCTCATCGTTACAAATTCTTCTGAACCGGTTGGATGAATGGTTTCCATAGCCAAAAAGGCTATGGAAATTCGCAAGGGACTTCCTTGCGATCACTTTCAATT
>NZ_JACLQM010000010.1:0-27028 GCF_016648655.1 Streptococcus sp. 17.1 | reverse complement strand
GTCTATCCATTTAGGTAGACAGACTTCACCTTTTTATCTCATCGTTACAAATTCTTCTGAACCGGTTGGATGAATGGCAACCGTATTATCAAAATCAGCCTTAGTTGCTCCCATCTTAATAGCCACAGAGAAGCCTTGAATCATCTCGTCGACACCGTAGCCAATGCCATGAAGACCGATGATTTTTTCATCCTCACCAAGTGTTACTAATTTCATAGTTGACGGCTGACGATTGTTTGCAAGAGCTGTATACATTGGAGTAAAACTAGATTTATAGACCTTGATATTCTCCGCACCATATTTAGCAATTGCTTTTTCCTCAGTCAAACCAACAGAACCAATGACTGGGTGGCTAAAGACCACAGTGGCTACATCAGTGTAATCAAGCTTAGCATCGGCTTTATTGTTGAAGAGTCGCTCTGACAATTGACGTCCCGCCTTGATTGCAACTGGCGTCAAATCTAGTTTACCAGTCACATCACCAAGGGCGTAGATACCAGGAACTGATGTATTTTCAAAGGCGTCTGAATAAATGTTACCTCGTTCAGTCAACTCAACGCCCGTCTTTTCAAGACCAAAGCCAGAGGTATTGGCTGCACGACCAATAGCCCAAATGAGGCAATCAACAGTGATCGTTTCTCCATTGTCAAAGCTAATGGTCAAAGAATCGTCAGCATTTTTCACTACTTCTGTAGCATTAGCATGCGTGTGAAGGGTCGGACCTGATTTGGCCATCTCATCGACTAAGACATCGATAATATCCTTGTCAAAGGTACGTAATGGGCGATCCTTACGAACAAAGAGATGCGTATCACTACCAAGAGCATTGAGAACACCAGCAACCTCAACGGCGATATAGCCAGCACCGATAACAGCTGTACGTTTTGGTACCTCATCTAACTCAAAGAAACCATCTGAAGTAATCCCATATTCACTACCTGGAATATTTGGATAAAGAGCATGACCACCTGTTGCAATAAGGATATGGGGTGCTGTATAAAGCTCCCCCGCTACTTCAACCGTATGAGGATCAATAAATCTTGCATACTCGTATACACGTTCAACGCCATTGCTATCAAAACCACGCTCATAAGAGCCATGGATACGGTCAATATAAGCCTGACGATTGGCCTTAAGCCTTGCAAAATCAAACTTATTAATTGTTACATCAAAACCATACTCGCCTGCATAACGGTGAAGGGTTTCAGCAACCTGAGCACCATACCACATGACCTTTTTAGGCACACAACCTACATTGACACAGGTACCACCGACCTCTTTTCCTTCAAAGAGAATAACCTTAGCACCATGCATGGCAGCACGATTGGCACTGGCAATACCACCAGAACCACCACCAATGACAATATAATCGTATTCTTTTACCATATTTTACCTCTTATGTTTCTTTATACAGCGTACTGGCTACTAGATAAGCCATTTCTGCCTATACTTTATCATAAAATAGGTACCCTGACAAAAATCTGCTACGACACAAAAAACAACCCCGTCACAACGAGATTGTTTTGTCATATCTTATTTATCAAGTGGTTTGCGAAGGAATCCGAAGAGGATACCTGATACCACAGCACCAATCAAGATGAAGAGAAGGTAGAGAAGGGCATTTGATGTGAGGGCAATTACGAAGATACCTCCGTGTGGTGCCATCAATTTGATTCCTGCCATACCTACAAGAGCACCTGTAAGAGCTGAACCGACGATAAAGCTTGGGATAGCGCGTGCTGGGTCAGCTGCACCAAATGGGATCGCACCTTCAGTGATGAATGAAAGTCCCATAACGATGTTTGTCAAACCAGAGTTGCGTTCTTCTTCAGTGAATTTATCTTTAAACAAGAGTGTTGCTACAAATACTGCCAACGGAGGAACCATACCAGCCGCCATAACTGCTGCCATAACAACTGAACCACCTGAAGTTACTGTTGCTGCGAGAGTACCTGTACCAAAGACATAAGCTGCTTTGTTGACTGGTCCACCCATATCCACTGCCATCATACCACCAACAAGGAGACCAAGTAATACTGCTGAGCTTCCTGACAAGCTTGACAAGAAGTTATTAAGACCAGTATTGATTGCTGCCATTGGGATATTTACTGCCAACATCAAGAAACCAGTAGCAAATACACCTAGAAGTGGCAAGAGCAAGATAGAACGGATTCCTTCAAGGGCACGTGGAATACCTGCCAAGAGTTTACGAAGAACAAGGATAACACCACCTGCAAGGAAACCACCAACAAGAGCTCCAAGGAAACCAGAAGATACGCCAGCAAGGGCAAGGGTTGCTTTACCACCTGAAGCAAATGGAACACCACCAAAGGCTGCACCACTTGAAGCAATAGCACCAGCTACGAAACCTGATACCAAACCTGGTTTTTCAGCGATAGAGTAAGCAATGTAACCTGCAAGTACTGGAAGCATGAAGCCAAAGGCAGCGCCACCAATTGCTTTGAATTGAGCAGCAATTTCATGGTAAGAACCAAGTTGTGACAATTGATCTTTAGGAACACCCATGATTTGGTCAAGCAAGAAGGCAAGCGCAATCATGATACCACCACCGATAACGAATGGAAGCATTTGTGATACCCCACTCATCAAGTGTTTATAGAAGGCACCACCAAGGCTCAATTTCTCACTTGATTCTTGAGCAGCTCCAGCATTTTCAGCGTGGAAGACTTCAGCTTTTCCATCCAAGATGTTTTGGATTAATTCTTGAGGTTGACGAATACCTGCAGCGACTGGTTTAGAAAGCAATTTTTTACCATCAAAACGTGCTGTTTCAACTGCCTTGTCTGCTGCTACGATAACACCTACAGCCTTACTGATTTCTTCAGCAGTCAATGGTGTTCCGACACCTGAAGCACCGTTAGTTTCAACACGAACATTGACACCCATTTCTTCACCTGTTTTAATTAGTGATTCTTCAGCCATGTAAGTGTGAGCAATACCAGTTGTACAAGCTGTGACGGCTACGATAAGTGGTTTATCGCTTGAAGCTGCTTCTTTAACAGCTTGTGCTTTCTTAGCTTCCTCAGCTTGTGCTTCTTCTTCACCCGTATTGAAAGCAGCAATCACTTCATCTGGAGAAGTCACCTTACGCAAACGATCTGCAAAACCATCTTGCATAAGGTATTTTGACAACTCAGCGAGGGCTGCCAAGTGAGTGTCATTTGCTCCCTCTGGAGCAGCAATCATAAAGAAGAGGTCTGTAGGTTGACCATCAAGTGATTCGTAATCTACACCTTTATTAGATTTAGCAAAAAGTACTGTTGCTTCTTTTACTGCAGCATTTTTGCTGTGTGGCATAGCGATTCCATCACCCAAACCAGTTGATGTTTGTGCTTCACGAGCCATAATACCTGCTTTGAAAACATCAAAGTCAGTCACAACACCATTGTCAACCAAGCTGTTAATCATTTCATCGATAGCAGCTTCTTTTGTAGTTGCTTGAAGGTCAAGCAACATTACTTTTTTGTTCAGTAAATCCTGAATTTTCATAGTTTTTCTACCTCTACTTTATTGTATGTTTCTTTAATAAATTCAATTGTCGCTAAGTCATCTGAGAAAGCTGTAGATGTTCCACACGCTACTCCCCACTTGAGAGCCTCAATCGGATCACCAGATTTAACAAACTCACCAGTGAAACCAGCAACCATCGAGTCACCCGCACCAACAGAGTTTTTAACTGTTCCCTTGATTGGTTTGGCAAAATAAGCAGCCTCTGGTGTGACAAGCAGCGCTCCATCACCTGCCATTGAGATGATAACGTTCTGGGCCCCCTTAGCAAGGATTTCACGCGCATATTTTTCAACATCAGCCAAACCATTAAGTTTGACATTGAAAATAGCTTCTAACTCATGGTTATTTGGTTTAACCAAGAGTGGTTGGTAAGCCAAGGAATCAAGCAAGGTTTGTCCTTCAAAGTCACAGACAACCTGTGCACCCGTTTCACGCACTAGTGGAATCAATTTGTTATAGACCTTATTTCCAAGATTGCTTGGTGCTGATCCAGCAAAAACAACCACATCATCGGCACTTACACTTGAAAGAACTGCTTCCAATTCAGCCAATTGATACTCATTAATGACAGGTCCTGCACCATTAATTTCAGTTTCTTGGTCAGCCTTGATTTTAACATTAATACGTGTGTCTTGATCCACTGCTACAAACTTGGTTTTAATGCCCTCTGCATCCAAACCATCTGTCACAAAACGTCCTGTAAAACCACCGATGAAGCCCGTTGCAGTATTATCAACACCTAAGCGTTGCAAAATACGACTAACATTAATACCCTTACCGCCAGCGAACTTATCATCACTCTCCATACGGTTAACTTCACCAATCTCTACTTTATCGATACGAACAATGAAGTCGATTGATGGATTCAGCGTTACAGTATAAATCATACTTCAATAACCCTCGTTTTCTCTTTTAATTCTTTTAGGAGCTCTTCTTCCGAAGCATTTGTAATTATGGTTACTTTTTCAACCTCAGCTACCTTAGCATAGGTAATCTGACCAAGTTTAGAGGCGTCAGCTAGAACATAGGCTTTTTGCGCATTAGCTATAACCGTCCGTTTGATAACTGCCTCTTCCATGTCTGGTGTGGTGAAATAATGAGCATCAACGCCATTAGCACCAATGAAAGCACAATCAAAATTCAGTTGTCTGATTTGCTCTTGAGCAGTACTTCCAATAGACGCATCCGTTGAATGTTTAACCTTTCCTCCAACAATCCTAGTGCTAACACCAAGATCTACCAGCTTAACCGCATGATGGATAGAATTAGTCACAACCGTTACCTGACGATTGGCCAAATGTGGAATCAAAAGTTCATTTGTTGTACTAGCCTCAAGAAAGACGACATCACCTTCCTTAATCAAATCGGCAGCATAACCAGCTAACTGAGCCTTTTCTTGAACGTTTCTAATAGCTTTTTGACTATTGGCAATTTCTTCCTTTAGACCATGAATGCTTTCAGCACCACCATGAACACGTTTAAGTTGGCCATCTGCCGCTAACTCGTCCAAGTCACGACGAATCGTCGACTCGGAAGTATCACTTAACAAAACAGTTAGGTTTTCCAAAGTGACAAAACCATCTTGTTTCAACTGAGACAAGATAATCTGCTTACGTTCAGACTTTAGCATAATCTCTCCTTCTGTAATCGTTTACAGAATCTATTATACTCAATTTTTAATAACTGTCAACTAAAATCAGTCAAAAAAAATCAAAATATTTCATTATAAAATACTAATCTACCAAAATGACGCAATTTGATAAGAAAGTTCTTACATTTTCAAAAAGAATACAACCTTTCAGTATCAAGTGCAAAATAAAAAAGCCTTGCGGCTCTCTTATCTTATTTGGCATAGTCAACTGCACGGAATTCACGAATGACTGTAACCTTAATATTTCCTGGGTAATCCAAGTTCTTCTCGATTTGTTCACGTACCTTGTGAGACAAGATTGTAACTTCATCATCTGAGATTTTGTTTGGATGAACCATAATACGAATCTCACGACCAGCTTGAAGGGCGAAGCTTGTTTGAACACCGTCAAAGCTTGATGCAATTTCTTCCAAATCACGAAGGCGTTTGACGTAATTCTCAACAGATTCATTACGAGCCCCTGGACGAGCCGAACTCAAAGCATCTGCTGCAGCTACAATAACTGCAATGACGCTCTCAGGTTCTACATCGCCATGGTGGCTGGCAATAGCGTTAACCACAACTGGATGTTCTTTGTACTTACGTGCAAACTCAGCACCAATCTCTACGTGACTACCTTCGACTTCTTTGTCAATGGCTTTCCCCATATCGTGAAGGAAACCAGCACGACGAGCGAGGGCAACATTCTCACCCAATTCACCAGCCATGATACCTGCTAGTTTACCAACTTCAACTGAGTGACGAAGTACGTTTTGACCATACGACGTACGGAACTGCAAGCGTCCCATAATCTTGATCAAATCAGGGTGAAGATTCATAGCGCCAATTTCGTAGGCTGCCTCTTCACCATATTCACGGATACGGTTATCCATTTCCTGACGGCTCTTCTCAACCAACTCTTCAATACGAGCTGGATGGATGCGTCCATCCTTAATCAAGGCTTCGAGAGTCATACGTGCAATTTCACGACGAACGGGATCGAAACCAGAAAGGACAACCACTTCTGGAGTATCGTCAATAATAACGTCAATACCTGTTAGACTTTCAAGCGTACGGATGTTACGCCCCTCACGTCCAATGATACGACCTTTCATATTGTCATCTGGAAGGTGAACAGTAGTTACTGTTTGTTCAGTAACATAATCTCCAGCCAAGCGTTGCATAGCTTGCGCCAACACGTTTTTGGCTTTCTTATCAACAGTATCTTTAACCTGTGCTTCTGCATCTTTGATACGTGTTGCAATCTCATGAGTCAGATTATTCTCAGTCTCCGTTAAGATTACCTCACGCGCTTCTGCAATGGTCATTTGACCAACACGTTCAAGTTCAGCCTGCTTCTCAGCCTCCAACTGAGTCACATTCTCTTCACGCTCATTAAGATGTTTAGATTTGTCAGCAAGACTCTGCTCTTTCTTCTCGAGGGCAAGTTCTTTACTTGATAGATTTTCATCCTTACGATCAAGGCTAGTGGCACGTTCTGTCAAACGATTTTCCATCTGTTTAAGCTCTTGACGTTCAGATTTGAATTCTTTTTCAATATCTTCTCGATATTTTCTAGCTTCCTCTTTTGCTTCTAACAAGAACTCTTTACGTTGAGCCTTACTCTCGCGTTCAGCAGTCACACGCAGATGATCTGCATCATGCTCTGCCTGACTACGAAGGTTCACAGCGTCTTGTTCTGCCTTTAGCAAGGTAGTTTCTGCTTGTTCCTTAGCTTTGCTAAGTTTAATAGAAATTGCTAAATATCCAACGACTAAACCAATGAGTGCAAAGACAACTAAAATTATCATGTTTATCATGTCTTTACCTCAACTTTTCTAAGGTTTCCCTAAAGAAAACCGTCTTCTAGTGTATCATATTTATAGCGATTTCTCAAATATATACTAGAACTTTAAACTGATTTTATGGTATCATAACTCTATTAGAATAGGGAGGTATTACCATGCCAAAAGACGTTACTGTTGAAAGTTTTGAACTTGATCATACCATTGTAAAAGCGCCTTATGTCCGTCTTATTTCAGAGGAAGTTGGACCTAAAGGAGATATCATTACAAACTTTGATATCCGTTTGATTCAACCTAATGAAAATAGTATTGACACAGGTGGTCTTCACACTATCGAACACCTACTCGCTAAACTGATCCGTCAACGTATCGATGGACTTATTGATTGCTCACCATTTGGTTGCCGTACAGGTTTCCATATGATTATGTGGGGTAAACAAGATCCTACAGAAATTGCCAAAGTTATCAAATCTAGTCTTGAAGCTATCGCTAACGAGATTACATGGGAAGATGTTCCAGGGACAACCATTGAATCTTGTGGTAACTACAAGGATCACAGTCTTCATTCAGCTAAGGAATGGGCTAAACTTATCCTTGAACAAGGTATCTCAGACCAAGCCTTCGAACGCCATACCGTATAAAAAAAACATTGGGGTAAATCCCAATGTTTTTTAATATTTTCTAAAACGTTGATAACGCGCTTCAAGTAAGTCTTCTGTTGATAATTGGCTTAATTCTGCCAACTCATCTACAATTGCTGTCTTAATTGCTTCAATAATTTCACTTGTAAAGTAACCACGTTCTGGGATAACCTTATCAACGATTCCCATGTTAAGCAACTCGCCTGATGTAATCTTCATCAACTCTGCCGCCTCTTCTGAACGTGAGCCATCTTTCCAGAGGATAGTTGCAAATCCTTCAGGACTCAAGATAGAATAGATGGTATTTTCAAGCATCCAAACCTTATCGGCTACTGCCAAGGCAAGAGCTCCTCCCGAACCACCTTCACCAATGATAATGGCAATAATTGGCACCTTAAGGTCGCTCATTTCCATAAGGTTACGCGCAATTGCCTCACCTTGTCCGCGTTCCTCTGCCCCAACACCAGGATAAGCACCTGCAGTATTGATAAAGGTAACGACTGGACGACCAAACTTTTCAGCCTGTTTCATGAGGCGAAGAGCCTTCCGATAACCCTCTGGATGAGGTTGCCCAAAGTTACGATTGAGATTATCTTGTAGGTTTTTACCTTTTTGGATACCCACTACTGTAACGGCTTGGCCATTTAAGCGACCAATACCACCGATAACGGCACCATCATCACGGAAATTACGGTCACCATGAAGTTCGATAAAGTCATCGAAGATTCC
Organism: Streptococcus sp. 17.1; assembly: GCF_016648655.1. Taxonomy (NCBI): domain Bacteria; kingdom Bacillati; phylum Bacillota; class Bacilli; order Lactobacillales; family Streptococcaceae; genus Streptococcus; species Streptococcus sp. 17.1. The sequence goes on along the minus strand of NZ_JACLQM010000010.1, from coordinate 18,692 downwards.
TTGGGCAAAGTCCAAAGCAGTTAAACGGCCTTGGTCACGCGCTTCTTTTAAAATACGTGCTACGTCGCTCATTGAACACCTCCATGGAATGATAAGAGTGTGGCAATGGTATCAGCCAACTCTGTACGTTTAACAATGGCATCAACAAAACCATGTTCTTGAAGGAACTCAGCCTTTTGAAAATCATCTGGCAAAGTTTCACGAACTGTGTTTTCAATGACACGACGACCTGCAAAACCAATCAAGGTTTGTGGCTCAGCTAAGATGATATCACCTTCCATGGCGAAACTTGCTGTAACCCCACCAGTTGTTGGATCTGTCAATACAGTCAAATACAACAAGCCAGCATTCGAATGACGTTTTACAGTAGCTGAAATTTTAGCCATTTGCATCAAACTCATGATTCCTTCTTGCATACGGGCCCCACCAGATGCTGTAAAAATAACAACTGGAAGTTTTTCCTCAATCGCATGTTCAAAGAGTTTAGTGATTTTCTCACCAACAACAGTCCCCATTGAAGCCATGATAAAGTTAGAATCCATAATGGCCAAGGCTGTTTTTTGCCCCTTGATAGTTGCAACACCAGTCACAACAGCTTCATCAAGACCAGTTTTTTCCTTAGTCGCTGCTAGTTTCTCCATATAACCTGGAAAATTCAATGGATTTTCAGTTTTAATGCCTGTAAACAGTTCTTGGAAAGATCCCTCATCAACTGTTAAATCGAGACGTTCTTTAGCGGAAATACGGAAGGTATAAGAACAGTTTGGACAGATTTTAGCTTGCCCCAAGTCCTTTTGATAAATAGCTTGCTTACAGCCAGGACATTTGGCAAAAAGCTCATCTGGTACTTCTGGTACCTGGTGATCAACCCCATTACGTACAGAACGGTTAGGATTGATACGGATATACTTTTCTTTTCGATCAAATAATCCCATAAACTCTATTCCTCACGATTCTGGTATTCTGGTAGGAAAGTTTCCATCAAGAATGATGTATCATAATCTCCAGCAATAACGTTACGGTCTGAAATCAAATCCAATTGGAAGTCAGCATTTGTCACAACTCCATCGATTTCAAGCTCGTAAAGAGCACGTTGCATCTTCATGAGTGCCTCAAATCGATTTTCTCCATGAACAATGATTTTAGCAATCATTGAATCATAGTAAGGGGGAATAGTATAGCCAGGATAGACAGCACTGTCCACACGAAGGCCAACACCACCACTAGGTAGGTAGAGATTGCTAATTTTCCCTGGGCTTGGTGCAAAGTTGAACTTAGGATTTTCCGCATTGATACGACACTCAATGGCATGTCCCTTGATTTCAATATCATCTTGAGCCACAGATAATTTTTCACCTGCGGCAATACGGATTTGTTCTTTAACAATATCCACACCACTTACAAATTCAGTAACTGGGTGCTCAACTTGAACACGGGTATTCATTTCCATAAAGTAAAACTGACCTGTTTTTTCATCAAGAAGAAACTCGATAGTACCCGCATTTTCATAATTAACAGCCTTAGCGGCACGGACAGCCGCAGAACCAATTTCGTGACGAAGTGTCTTACCAATAGCAACTGACGGTGATTCTTCCAAAACCTTTTGGTTATTACGTTGAAGAGAGCAATCACGCTCACCTAGGTGAACAATATTACCATAGCTATCTCCCAAAATTTGAACCTCGATATGACGAGCTGGGTAAATAACTTTTTCAATATACATCGCCCCATTACCAAAGGCTGCTTTAGCTTCTTGTGACGCAGATTCGAAGGCAGGAGCTAACTCTTCTTCAGTGTTAACCTTACGAATCCCCTTACCGCCACCACCAGCAGAAGCCTTAAGCATTACTGGGTAACCAAGACGGTTGGCAACCTCTAAAGCCTCCTCAACTGTAAAGACTTCACCATCTGAACCAGGAATTACAGGGACATTAGCCTTAATCATTTCAGCACGGGCATTGATTTTATCACCCATCTTGTCCATGACTTCGCCTGAAGGACCAATAAACTTGATGTTCATTTCTTCACAGAGAGTGGCAAATTTAGAGTTTTCACTCAAGAAACCAAACCCTGGATGAATAGCTTGAGCCTCAGTCACAATAGCAGCTGATAGGACACGATTCATATTCAAATAAGAATCCGTTGATTTTGCAGGCCCGATACAAATAGCTTCATCAGCGAGCATAGTATGGAGAGAATCCTTATCCGCTTCAGAATAAATAGCAACCGTTTGGATACCCAATTCACGCGCTGCACGGATAATACGCACTGCAATTTCACCACGATTGGCAATCAATAATTTTTTAAACATAAAACAAGATAACATCAGACATTTTTTGATAGTCTGTGTTGATTTCCTTTCTATGTGATAGACCAATATCTAAAGAAAAATCCTTTCCGACTGTCGCCAGAAGGATTTTCACAAAACATTAGCTTCCAATAGCAAAAGTCAAAGTACCTGATGCAGCAAGTTTACCATCGACTTCAGCCTTAGCTTCAACAACAGCAATTGTTCCACGACGTTTAACAAACTTAGCTGTCATAACAAGTTGGTCACCAGGAACCACTTGTTTTTTAAATTTAACCTTATCCATACCTGCATAAAAGACTAATTTGCCCTTGTTTTCAGGTTTAGACAATTCAAGAACACCAGCTGTTTGCGCAAGAGCTTCCATGATAAGAACACCAGGCATAACTGGGTATTGAGGAAAATGTCCATTAAAGAAAGGTTCATTGATCGTTACATTTTTAATAGCTGTGATTTCGTCTTCTGAAACTTCTAGCACACGGTCAACCAAAAGCATTGGATAACGGTGTGGTAAAGCTTCACGAATAGCATTAATATCAATTGTCATTTGATGCGTACCAATCCTTTTCCGTAGTCAACAACTTCTTCATTCGCTACCAAGATTTCAGTAATAACACCATCTTTAGGTGCTGGCACTTCATTCATCACCTTCATTGCTTCAACGATAAGAAGCGTTTGACCTTTCTTAACAGTATCACCAATAGAAACAAAGGCTGGTTTTTCAGGTGATGGAGACAAGTAAGCCACACCAACAAGTGGACTTTCAACCACTTCACCTTCAGCAGCTTGAGCAGGAGCAGAAGCTTCTTCAACTGGTGTTGCTGGAGTTTCAACAGCGGCAGGTGCTGCTACTGGAGCTTGAGGAGCTGGCGCAACTACTTCAACTGTAGGAGCTACTGGGGCAGCTGTTACTGAACTTGTTTGATTTTTGCTCAAGTTCAATTCTTCACCATTATTTTTGTATGAAAATTCACGTAAAGTTGAAGCATCAAATTGAGCCAATAAATCTTTGATTTCAGAAATATTCATGAATTAAGCCTCCCAACGTTTAAAGGCAAGAACAGCATTGTGTCCACCAAAACCGAAGGTATTTGAAATTGCGTACTCAATATCAGCTTCTTGACCTTCACCATAAACAACATTAGCTTCGATGTAGTCAGACAATTCTTTTGTACCAGCAGTTTTCGGTACATAGCTATGACGAATCGCTTCGATTGTTGCAATAGCCTCAACTGCACCAGCAGCACCTAGCAAGTGACCTGTAAATGATTTAGTAGATGAAACTGGAACATCTTTACCAAGTACAGAAACAATGGCACCACTTTCACCCTTTTCATTAGCAGGTGTTGATGTCCCGTGAGCATTGACATAATCAACATCTTCAGGTTTGATACCAGCTTCATTGATAGCCAATTTAATTGCTTTAGCAGCACCTGAACCGTCTGGAGTTGGTGTTGTCATGTGGTAGGCATCACAGTTTGATCCGTAACCAACAATCTCAGCCAAGATGTTAGCACCACGTTTTTGGGCATGTTCCAAGCTTTCGATAACGAGAACCCCTGCACCTTCACCCATAACAAAACCATTACGGTCTTTATCAAATGGAATTGATGAACGTTCTGGATCCTCTGTTGTTGAAAGTGCTGTAAGAGCATTGAAACCACCAATACCAATCTTAGTGATTGAAGCTTCAGCACCACCAGCCAAGACAACATCATGCAAACCGAATTTAATTTCACGGAAGGCTTCACCGATTGCATCATTGGCAGAGGCACAAGCAGTCGTCACTGATTTACATACCCCTTGAGCACCAATTTTAAGAGCAATGTTACCAGCACCCATGTTTGAAAGTGCTTTAGGGATAAACATTGGTTTGATACGTTTCATCCCACGTTCGTGCATACGAATGATTTGATCTTCAAGTTCTTGAAGACCACCGATACCAGATGACACGATGACACCAACACGATCACGATCTTCTTCTTCCATGTTAAGTCCTGAATTTTCAAGAGCTTCCATAGCAGCATAAATCGCATAAAGTGAGTAAGTGTCCATACGGTTAGTATCTTTTTTCACAAAGTACTTATCGAACGGGAAATCTTGGATCTCACCAGCGTTAAAGACTGGAATTTCAGAAGCATCGAACTTCGTAATTGGTTTGATACCAATTTTACCGTCATGAAGACTGTTCCAAAATTCTTCTGGTGTATTACCGATTGGTGAGGTTACGCCGTAACCTGTAACAACAACACGATTTGTAGACATATATATTCTCCTTTTGTCGGGTGGATATTCTAGTAAATGACTTTTTGATATTGACATTCAATTATTGCATGGTCATACCACCATCAATAGCGATGGTTTGACCTGTGAGATATTCTTGACTAGCCAAGAATGCTGCAACTTCAGCCACTTCTTCTGCTTGACCAATACGTTTCATTGGCACTTGAGCAATCATAGCATCTTTCATTTTCTCTGGAATAGCGTCAGTCATATCTGATTCAATGAAACCAGGAGCAATAGCATTGACACGGACACCACGAGCCGCAACTTCACGCGCCACTGATTTTGTAAAACCAATCAAACCAGCTTTTGAAGCCGCATAGTTAGCTTGACCAATATTCCCCATGAGACCTACAACAGATGACATATTGATGATGGCACCTTGACGAGTCTTAGACATTGGTTTTAAGACAGCCTGTGTCATATTGAAAGCACCAGTCAAGTTGATTTTCAAGACACGTTCAAAATCTTCTTCACTCATCTTCAACATCAACTTATCGTTAGTGATACCAGCATTATTAACTAGCACATCAACACTACCAAGCTTTTCAATAGCTTCAGCTACCATACGTTTAGCATCTTCACCGTTAGAAATATCACCTGAGATACCTACAACAGTTACACCATAATCTGCAAACTGTGCAAGCAAGTCCTCAGAGATTTCAGAACGTCCATTTAAAACAACATTGGCACCAAGACTAGCAAATTTGTGTGCCACAGCTAATCCAATTCCACGTGTTGAACCTGTTACAAAAACATTTTTATTCTTAAGTTCCATGTTTACCTCGTTTTAAGCATTAAGAAGGGCATCAAGACTAGCTTGATCTTCAACATTATGAGTTGGTAAGGTTTTATCAATTTTCTTCAAGAAGCCCGACAAGACTTTTCCTGGACCAATCTCAATTACTTCATCTACACCAAATTCTTGGATAGTGGCAATCGAATCATAAAAACGTACAGGTTCCATCACCTGACGAGCCAAAAGTGCTTTGACGTCTTCTGACTTCATGATTTGAGCCTCAGTATTACCTACTAAAGGAAGCGTAAAGTCCTTGAATGACACTTTCTCAAGTTCTGCTGCCAATTTTTGACTAGCTGATTCAAGTAAAGCTGTATGGAACGGCCCTGAAACATTAAGAGGAATCAGACGTTTAGCACCAGCTTCTTTAAGCAATTCCACAGCATAATCAACAGCCTCAACTTCACCACCAATAACAATTTGTGCTGGAGTATTATAGTTAGCAGGCGTTACTACACCCTTTTCAGATGCTTTTTGACAGATTTCCTCAATCAAACTTGGATCTGTATTCATGACAGCAACCATTTTCCCACTTCCAGCAGGAGCAGCTGTTTCCATGAATTCTCCACGTTTAGCAACCAAGGCTACCGCATCCTCAAATGAGAGCGCTCCGGCCGCAACTAGGGCAGAATATTCACCCAAAGAGAGACCGGCAACAATATCAGGAGTAATACCATTTTCTGCCAAAAGGCGATAAATGGCTACTGATGTTGTCAAAATAGCTGGTTGAGTATAGCGTGTCTGATTAAGTTTTTCTTCGTTAGAATCAATCAATTCACGCAAATCATAACCTAGAATACGACTAGCCGTATCAAATGTCTCTTTGACAACGGGATAAGTCGCATACAAATCGCTCGCCATGCCCAATTTCTGAGCCCCTTGACCAGCAAATAAGAACGCACGTTTTGTCACTATCCTAATCCTTTCGACGTTTTTAGACGTTTACATCTGCCCAACGAGCAGCTTCTTCTTTAATCACCTTGGCAGCACCTGTGTATAGGTCTTCCAAAATTTCTGCACATGTTTCTTCTTTACGAACAAGACCTGCAATTTGTCCAGCCATAACTGAACCATATTCCACATCTCCATCAACAACCGCGTTACGAAGGGCACCTGCACCAAGCTCTTCAATTTCCTCTTGAGTCTTCTTACCAGCCAAGAAATCTTTTTCAGCTTGGTTATATTCAGTAGCCAATTTATTCTTAATCGCACGAACTGGGTGTCCAACAACTGAGGCTGAAATAACAGTATCAATATCTTTAGCCTTCAAAATCTTATCTTTGAAATTTTGGTGTGCATTAGATTCTTTAGCAACAGCGAAACGCGTACCAACCTGAACAGCATCTGCTCCAAGCATAAGAACAGCAGCCATACCACGTCCATCAGCAACACCACCAGCTCCAATAACTGGGATAGATACCGCATCAGCAACTTGGCGAACAAGTGCCATAGTTGTCAATTTACCGATGTGACCACCAGCTTCCATACCTTCTGCAACAACAGCATCTGCTCCAAGTTTTTCCATACGTTTAGCAAGTGCTACCGATGGAATAACTGGGATTACTGTAATTCCAGCTTCGTGGAAACGTTCCATATATTTACCTGGGTTTCCGGCTCCTGTTGTAACAACCTTAACGCCCTCTTCGATAACGAGGTCGACGATGTCATCTGCAAATGGTGACAAAAGCATGATATTAACACCGAATGGTTTGTCAGTGATTTGTTTTACTCTATCAATATTAGCTTTTACCACTTCTTTAGGGGCATTACCACCACCAATTATTCCGAGTCCACCAGCTTTTGAAACGGCTCCTGCCAAGTCGCCATCAGCAACCCAGGCCATACCACCTTGGAAGATTGGATATTTAATTCCTAACAGTTCTGTAATACGAGATTTCATTTTGCACCTTTTTTCGATTTTCTAATCAAATAAATAGTTTAATAATCAAAGTAATTGTATAAACAAAGGAGAATATCCCAAATAAGAATATTCTCTATGCCCTGCTTATTTAGTTTTTTCTTCTACGTAAGCAACAAGGTCACCAACAGTGTTAAGACCTTCTTCAGTTTCGATTTGGATATCGAACTCATCTTCGATTTCCGAGATAACTTGGAACACGTCAAGTGAGTCAGCGTCAAGTTCGTCAAAAGTAGTTTCTACTTTTACTTCTTCTGCATCTTTCCCAAGTTCTTCAACGATGATTTCTTGTACTTTTTCAAATACTGCCATTTTAATTTCTCCTTTAAGATAAATATATTTCTTATAATCTATGCTGGTGCATAATTTATATAACTAGATTTTAACAATAAGACTGCCCCATGTCAAACCCCCACCAAAACCTGATAAGAGAATTGTTTGACCGCTGTCTAATTTTAAGGTCCCATTCGCCACGTTTTCAGAAAGCAGAATTGGGATACTTGCCGCACTGGTATTACCATAAGACATCATGTTTGCCAAGAATTTATCACGACTGACATCGATTTTCTTAGCCATAATATCCAAAATACGAATATTAGCTTGATGAAGAAGGAAGTAATCAGGCTCACCTTTTTCTTCAACCAAGGCCTTAATACTCTTTGAAACCGTCTTAACGGCAAAATCAAAGATTGCTTTCCCATCCATTTGCATATAGGGATTAGGCTGATCAGACTCATCTGAATAAGGCGAGATAACTGCAGAGGCTCCTGACTCAAGACCACCCTTGCTACCATCGGTATTTAAAGATTCTCCCAAGAAATGTTCTTCTTCAGTTTCTTCCAAAAGGACTCCGCCAGCACCATCTCCAAAGAGGACAGCTGTTGTACGGTCAGACCAGTCTAATGTTTTAGAAAGGACTTCAGCACCAATGACTAGACCTCTTTTGTAGACACCTGACTTAATCAATTTTTCTGCGGTTGCCAGGGCAAAGACAAACCCACTACATGCCGCAGTAATATCAAAAGCAAAGGCATTGACTGCTCCAATTGTTCCTTGAACACGCGCTGCCACTGACGGCATCGAGCTATCAGGAGAAATCGTTGCAACTAAAACAAAGTCTAGCTCCTCAGGAGCTAATCCTGATTTTTCTAATAGCTGATGAGCAACATTGGTAGCTAAATCACTCGTATTCTCATTCAATGAGATGCGACGTTCCTGAATACCGGTACGTGAGCGAATCCACTCATCGCTAGTATCCATGATTTTTGATAGGTCATCATTAGTCACGACCTGAGCAGGTGCATAATGGGCAACCTGACTAATTTTTGCAAATGCCATTATTTCAACTCCTCAAGAAATGCGTGGAGATTTTCCAATCCCTTGCTCATAACCTTCAATTCCTCGTCGTTAAAGCCTTCTGTAATCCTCATCACCATTGATTTATGAAAACGACGGTGAAGACGATATACCAAACGACCCTTTTTAGAAAGCGAAAGATGGACCACACGACGGTCAACTGATGAACGCGTACGGACAATATAACCTTTCTTTTCAAGTTTATTGAGAGATGTTGTTACAGTACCAAGAGTTAGCATGAGTTCTTTAGCTACTGCACTTGGTGTCGTATCTGGATGTGTACCGATCACATCAATGGTATGCATTTCCTTGAGGGAAACATCGTTAAACTTTGAATTCTTTAAACTTGCTTCTTCGATAATAACTACGTTATTAAAAATATCAACAAGATAGCCATCAATTTTGTCGTAATTCACACCAGACTCCTTTCAATAAAACTTTGACTTTCAAATTATATCAGACTCAAACTAATTTCGCAAGCCCGATTAAAAAACTTTAGTTTTTCTTTTAGAAAATGTGGCTATTTCCCTTGGAATTTAGGTCGACGACGCTCACTATAAGCACGTACCCCTTCTTTGAAGTCTTCTGTGAAAGCAAGAGATTTTTGCAAGTCAAGTTCCAACTTAGCGTAATTTTCCCATCCTGCAAATTCAGATTCCCAAACCATTTCTTTAATGGCTTTAAAGGAATTCACTGAAGAGCGATTCAATTTTTTAATCAATTGACTCACAGTTTTTTCAAGTTTTTCTGACTCAACAACTTTGTAGGCAATTCCCCAGTCCAAGGCTTTTTCAGCTGATACTGGCTCTCCTGTCATGGTAATTTGAGTCGCACGGTTAATACCGATTGAACGTGTCAAAAGGTAGAGACCTCCAGCGTCAGGTGCCAAACCAACACCTACAAAAGCTTGGATGAATTTAGCTTTATCAGATGCAATCGTAAAGTCTGCTGCAACAGCTAAGTTAGCTGCAGCACCTGCACATGGTCCATCAACTACCATGATGACTGGCTTAGGCAATTTTTTAAGAGCAAAAGAAATTTCATTTACCTGCTCAGCAATACGAACCAAAGACTGTACATCATCTACAGCAACCGCTTTTTGCATTTGATCAAGGTCACCGCCAACAGAAAAGACTTTTCCATTAGCATTGATTACCAAGAATTTTACTGACGCATCTTGTTTAGCTTGCTCAATTGCAGCCATAATCTCATCACAAACTGGAATATTAAATCCATTTTGCACTTCTGGACGATTAAGCGTTAAAGTTGCTACTCCATCTTCAACACTATAAAGAATTGTTTCGTAAGCCATTTTTTGCATTCCTCCGATAACTAGTTCCTATATGAAAAACGTATGTTCTTTATATTTTTATCACAATTTTATTTGATGAATAGATAATTTGATTATCAAATCATTCATCGTTATTTTCTAGTATACCATAGTCCATCTAAAGGTCAACAGAAACTTAGAGTTTTTTAATTTGATACATCAAAACACCGAGTTCTACAACTCGGTGTCTCTTCTATTTTAATAAATCTAAAACATCTATAAGGTTATCCAACAAGCCTTTGGCTGCACCTTGATCCATGCCAAAACGATTATCTTTAATGGCCCAAACCTCAACACCTGCAGCGACTCCAGCAGCAATCCCCTTTTCGCTATCTTCGATAATCAAAGCCTGATTTGCTTCCACGTTCAAATGCTTCAATGCTGTCAGATAAATCTCTGGATTAGGTTTACTCTCTTTAAATTCTTCTCCTGAGAGAACCACATCAAAGAAACCATCCAAATGATTTTCCTCTAAAGCTCTAAGGATATCTGCCTTCACTGAGCTAGAAGCCAAACCTATTTTCAGCCCTCGAGATTTCACTTCATTCAAGACTTTCAAAACATCAGGAAAGATTAATTCTTTGTAGGGTAAGGGGTTGTCTTGTTTATAGGCATTGTACTCTTCTTGTAAAGTTGGCACATCCCAGTTATCATAGTCATCTCTGAGAATATTTTCCCAAACTTGCTTGGTATTTCCACCTATAAAGAAAGACGGGGGTAAATGGTCTATTGAAATTCCCTTTTGAGCTAAGAAATTTGCACGTCGATCATAATAATATTTTTCAGTGTCAAAAAGGACACCATCCATATCAAAAATAATTGCCTCTACCACGGGATATCCTCCTTTTCTTTCCTTATTGTACCATAATCAGACTAAATCTTACTTGCTTTTAAAAACAATGTGACAAATTGTCAGAATTTTGCTATAATTGTAGAGTAATTTAAAATTTTTGGAGTAACTATGAAAGTCATCAAATTCGGTGGGAGCTCACTTGCTTCAGCCACACAATTAGAAAAAGTCTTAAACATTGTAAAATCTGACCCTGAACGTCGCTTTGTCGTAGTATCAGCCCCTGGTAAGCGTAACGATGAAGATACCAAAGTCACAGACGCCTTGATTAAATACTATAAACACTACACAAAAGGTGCTGATGTCAAAGCTGACCAAGAATGGATTATTAACCGCTACCAAGCTATGGTCGATGAGCTAGGCTTCAAATCAACAGAAATGGCGAAGATTGCTAAATCTATCAACGATCTTGCCACTCTTCCTATTGAAGACAATGATTTCCTTTATGATACTTTCCTAGCTGCAGGGGAAGATAATAACGCAAAATTAATCGCAGAATATTTCCGTAATAACGGTATTGAAGCACGTTACGTTCACCCTCGCCAAGCTGGTATTTTTGTCTCAAGCGAACCTGGAAATGCTCGTATCCTTCCAGGAGCTTATGACAAGTTGGAAGAGCTTCGTGAATCAGATGAGGTTCTTGTAATCCCTGGTTTCTTCGGTGTTACCCCTGATAATCAAATTTGTACTTTCTCACGTGGAGGCTCTGATATCACTGGTTCTATCGTTGCAGCTGGAGTTAAGGCAGATTTATATGAAAACTTCACAGATGTAGATGGTATTTTCGCAGCCCATCCTGGTGTCGTTCATGAACCACATTCAATTCCAGAGTTGACTTACAAGGAAATGCGTGAATTGGCATATGCTGGCTTCTCAGTTCTTCATGACGAAGCCCTTCTCCCTGCCTACCGTGGTAAAATTCCACTCGTTATTAAAAATACAAATAACCCAGACCACCCAGGCACACGCATTATTCTTGAACACAAGGGAGCAACTGTTCCTGTTGTTGGTATCGCGAGCGATGATAAATTCGTCAGCATCAATATGACCAAATACCTCATGAACCGTGAAGTTGGTTTTGGACGTAAGGTCCTCCAAATTTTGGAAGATTTAAACATCCGTTGGGAACACATGCCTTCTGGAATCGATGATCTCTCAATCATTATTCGAGAACGTGAACTTACCCCAATCAAAGAACAAGAAATTCTTTCATACTTGACTCGTGAACTCGGTGTTGATGAAGTTGAAATTGAACATGGCCTTTCAATTCTCATGATTGTTGGTGAAAATATGAAAGACCACATCGGTGTTACAGCGACAGCAGCTAAAGCGCTCTCTGAAAAACATATTAACCTAGAAATGATTTCTCAAGGTTCTAGTGAGGTTTCTGTTATGTTTGTAATTGAAACTGAGCAAGAAAAAGCAGCCGTCAGAGCTCTTTATGATGCCTTTTTCCGTAGTGACGACTAATCTAAAAACCTATCTCCTTCAGGGAAAGGTTTTTTCTTTATGAGAAAAACTAAGCCAGCTCTTATCATATCTACTCCAATAGCCAATTCATTAATCAATTATGCATAGCTATTGCAAACCAAAAAACACTAACTTTCGTTAGTGCTTTTTTTACAAGATGTTTTCGTAACTTTCACGAACGGCATCTGGCCAAACTGAAGTTTGAACCTCACCAATATGTTTCTTACGAAGCAAGAACATAGCCATACGTGATTGACCAATACCTCCACCAATTGTTAGTGGGAAAAGGCCATGTAACAAAGCTTGGTGCCAATCCAATTTCAAACGATCTTGGTCGCCAGTAATTTCAACCTGACGTTTAAGGGCATCTTCATCAACACGAATACCCATTGATGACAATTCAAAAGCATGTCCTAATTGTTCATTCCAAACCAAGATATCTCCATTCAAACCACGGTAACCATTCTCAGACTCAGTTGTCCAGTCATCATAGTCAGGTGCACGACCATCATGTGGTTTTCCATCAGGAAGAACACCACCGATACCAATCAAGAATACAGCACCATATTCCTTGGTAATAGCATCTTCACGCTCTTTTGGTGTCAAATCAGGGTACTTCTCAACAAGCTCTTCTGAATGGATGAAGGTAATTTTCTTAGGTAAAATTGCTTCAATATCGTAACGTGCTTCAACTGCTAGCTCAGTCAAACGAATGACCTTATAAATGGTTTCAACAGTTTCTTTCAAATAAGCGATATTACGATGTCCGTCAGGAATAACTTTTTCCCAGTCCCATTGGTCAACGTAAACAGAGTGCGTTGCATCCAATGAATCTTCATCTGGACGAAGAGCCTTCATATTAACCACGAGCCCTTCACCTTCATTGAAACCAAAACGAGCCAAAGTATGGCGTTTCCATTTTGCTAATGAGTGAACAACTTCGTATGTCGCGTCTGGAATCTGAAGTACATTAACAGTTACAGGATTCTCAATACCGCTCAAATTATCCTGCATACCATCCCCGACCTTACTCAAAATAGGCCCTTGCACTTCAACGACGTCAAGTTTATCAATCAAATACTGTGTAAAAGTATTCTTCACAAAAGAAATTTCCTCTTGTTGATGAATGAAGCTCTTTTTCATACGCTCCTCCTTTAAAAAATCGATAAGCCTATTATACTCCTATTTTTCAGAAAAATAAAGAAATTTTCCAACAATTTTGAAAATTTCTTGTTTTTTATGTTAGGTTTTATCACATTTTCTTAGTTAGCTTCACAACTGCTTCTGTTCGAGCCGTATGAGGAAACATATCTACTGACTGGATATAATTAACATCATAAACTTTAGCCAAAGAAACTAGGTCTCTAGCCAAAGTAGATACATTACATGAAACATATACCATTTTTTCAGGAGTGTAGTCCAGTATCGTTTTAAGTAGCTTATCATCTAAACCAGTTCTAGGGGGATCCACAATAAGAGCATCTGCTCGATAACCTTCCTTGTACCAACGTGGAATGATATCTTCTGCTTTACCCACCTCATAGTGAGCATTTCCCAGTCCAAGTGATTTGGCATTCTTCCTAGCATCCTCAATAGCCTCAGGAATAATATCCATACCTCGAATACTCTTTACCTTATTTGCAAAAGCAAGTCCAATAGTACCAACCCCACAATAAGCATCAATAAGGTGTTCAGCCTTACCTACATCCAAAGCTTCAACGGCCTGACCATAGAGTACCTCTGTTTGTTGAGGATTCAACTGGTAAAATGCACGAGGAGAGAGAGCAAAGCTATAGTCCAGTACCTCTTCTTGAATAGTGTCTTGCCCCCAAAGAATTTCCGTCTCTTGACCATAAATCTCGCTAGATTTCGAATAATTATAATTGACAGCAATAGTTACAATCTCTGGAAAACTTTCCGTCAATTCCTTAACTAATTTAGTGAAAGAAACTGATTTAGAGGTTACAAAAATCAACTGGACCTGATTTGAACCCAAAGCACGTCGTATCATAACGGTCCGAATTCCAGAAATTTTACGCTCATTATAAATTGGCAACCTGTATTTATCTAACAAATTTGTCACCTTATTCATGATGACTTGAGTTAGCTCATCCTGAACTAGGCAATCATCAATATTAATGAGGCGATGACTCCCTTCCGCAAATAAACCAGCTTTGACTGAACCACCAAAAGAACGGGTTTGAAATTGTAGTTTAGCTCGGTAATGTTGTGGTTGCTCCATCCCTATTGTTGGACGAATGTCATATGACTCAAAATTAGCCGGTTTAAACTTCTTCAAGGCTTGTCCTAATAAGTCAGTTTTAAACTCTAATTGCTTATCATAACGAAGATGCATTAACTGGCAACCGCCACAGTCTTCATAAATACTACATGCAGGTTCAACACGAAACTTAGAAGGTTTATTAATCTTTAATAATTTGGCCTGAACAAAGTTTCTCTTAACAGAAACAACCTGACAGAATACTTCCTCACCCTTCAAAGCCCCTGGCACAAAAACTAGAGTTTTCTTATAAAAACCAATGCCTTCGCCATTGATTCCCATGCGTTTTATCTTAAGCGGGATACGCTGTTTCACTTGTAAATTCATACTACCATTCTAACATTTTGATATAATAATAACTATGAAAATCACAAAAATCGAGAAGAAAAAGAGACTTTATCTCCTTGAGATAGACAAAAAAGAGAGTCTCTACGTTACAGAAGATACCATCGTTAAATACATGTTGACTAAAGAAATGATACTGGACAAAGATCAACTAGAGAATATTAAATCCTTTGCCCAGTTCTCGCATGGTAAAAACTTAGCCCTCTATTTTATTTCATTTAAACAACGTACTGAGAAAGAGGTAAAAGATTACCTTTTTAAACATGAAATAAACCCTCATATAATTCCAAAAATTATTGATAATCTAAAAAGAGATCACTGGATTGATGATTACAAACTCCTAGAAAGTCTAGCTCAACAAAATCTGAATTCAGGTGATAAAGGAGCCTATGTGCTGAAGCAAAAATGGCTTCAAAAAGGTTGTAACAAACAGATCATTGACGATGTTTTAAGTCAATTTGATTTCTCAGAAATAGCCATTAGAGTAGCTTCAAAACTGTTACGAAAATATCAGGAAAAACTACCATCTAAAGCCCTAAAAGATAAATTAACTCAAAGCCTTATCAATAAAGGTTTTTCATTTCAAGAAAGTAAACTAGCAATCGATCATCTAGAACTTGAAGCAGATGAAGAAACTGAACAAGCTCTCCTTTATAAAGAAATAGATAAGCAATATCAAAAATTTAGTAAAAAATACGACGGTTATGAACTTAAGCAGCGCTTGACACAATCTTTAGCCAGAAAAGGTTATGACTTTGATGCCATAGCATCCGCTCTAAGAGAATATTTATAGGAATTCTCCCCTCTTTTCAAAAAATTATGATACAATAATGGGGATAACCCTTATTGTAGAAAGAGGACGCCATGAAATTACCAAAAGAAGGCGACTTTATCACAATTCAAAGTTATAAGCATGATGGTAGTTTGCACCGTACTTGGCGCGATACTATGGTACTAAAGACAACTGAGAATGCTGTTATTGGCGTTAACGACCACACCCTCGTTACTGAAGCAGACGGAAGACGATGGGTAACACGTGAACCTGCTATTGTTTATTTCCACAAAAAATACTGGTTTAATATTATAGCCATGATTAGGGATAACGGCATTTCCTACTACTGCAATTTAGCTAGTCCATATATTTTGGACCAAGAAGCACTAAAATATATTGACTACGACCTAGATGTCAAGGTCTTCGCTGATGGTGAAAAAAAATTGCTAGATGTAGATGAGTATGAAACACATAAAAAAGAAATGCATTACTCTCCTGATATTGACTATATCTTAAAGGAACATGTTAAAATCTTGGTAGATTGGATTAACAATGGTAAGGGGCCATTTTCGCAATCTTATGTTAACATCTGGTACAAACGTTATCTTGAACTAAGGAATCGTTAAAGTTGTCATAAAAAAGACTAGTAATAATACTAGTCTTTTTTTGCACTAAAAACGAATGCTTCGGAATCTAAGTCCATATTCAAAAGATAACGACCTTCTTCTACTTGAATAAGATACCCTAATAATTCTAAAGCATCAACAAAAATATTCCTTCTCTTTTGAAGTACAAACTCCTTCCTTATGTATTTTAATAGAAAAGTCGTTACATGTTTCAAAAAGTATTCAGGATTAACATCCCCTAATTTGTCATATAATCTATTCTGCTCTTCAGATAATGGTAGATTTTCTCTTAATTTATAGAAATAATTTGAAATCGTAAGTTCGTCTCTCGTGATACCCGTTTGTTCGATAATAACAACATCATTAGTAGAATTAGATATCTCAGTAACAAATTTACGATTTAATAGCTCTAAATAACAAGTAGAATCATCTTCAATAAAAAAATGCTGATCTAAGTCAATTGTAGAAGAATCCAACACAAGACTAATTAATAAACGGTAACGTTTCTCAAATCGTTCAATATAGCCTACTTTTACAAACTCCTCAATTAATTTATCTATATTCTTTTGAAAAGGAAACTGCCTTTTTATTGCTCTCAGGGTCACAGGCTGATTAAGATATAGATAATTCACTATTTCCATAAAAAAAGCTTGCTTACATAGTTTATTTGGGTTAAATTGTATTATCATAAGAAGTATTATACCATTAATCAGACCACTAAAAAAAGGCCTGACGGCCTAATTTTATGCATTAAAGCTTTCAGTCAACTGTGGTACCACTTGTTTCTTACGAGAAACGGCACCTTCAAGGAAAGCATGATTATTTTCTAAAACAAAATCAAAAGCATTTTCAACTTTATCAGTATTTGAACCAAGTGCAAGAATTTCTGAATTTGAATTAAGGATATCAGTAATCATTAAGACAAAGTCAGAGTATCCATTGCTTTTAATTGAGTTATTAATAGCTTCTTCGATTTCCTCTTGACGAGAAAGAACATCGGAAATATCAACTGTATTAACTTGTGCAACACGAACTTGATTGCCATTCAATTCAAAAGTTTTGGCATCAATATCAATAAGTTCTTCAACAGATTTAGAAGAAAGATTAGTACCAGCTTTAAGCATAGCAAGTCCATATTCTTCCAAATTAACTCCAGCAATTTCTGCAAGTTCAGCTGCAACTGCAGGATCTGAAGCATGTGTAGTTGGAGATTTAAGGAGAAGAGTATCCGAAATCAAACCTGACAAAAGCAAACCAGCCACTTCCTTAGGAACTTCAACATTGTTTTCTTTGAACATACGATAAACAATTGAAGAAGCTGATCCAACAGGTTCCAATCGCATCATTAATGGATTAGCGGTTTCAAAGTTAGCCACACGGTGATGGTCTACTACCTCAATAACCTCAACATCCTTAATATCTGAAATAGATTGTTGAAACTCATTATGGTCTGTAAGAATTACTTGATTAACTCCCTCTGACAGAGCTGATTCAACAACTCGTGGTGCCTCAACACCAAAATAATCAAGAACGAAAGCAGTTTCTTCGTTAGGAGTACCTAAAGCAACAGCTTCAGCATCAACGCCAAGTTGACGTTTCAAATAAGCGTATCCATAAGAAGACCCAATCGCATCAGAATCAGGGTTTTGATGACCAAAAACAAAAACTTTAGACATAAATTCACCTCAAAAATAGTATTATAAGCTATTATAACATATAAAAAAAAGAAACAAAATAAAAAGAGTAACCTAAGTCACTCAAAAATATAGTCCGTACGGGATTCGAACCCGTGTTACCGTCGTGAAAAGGCGGTGTCTTAACCCCTTGACCAACGGACCATCTTTATGCCGGCTACATGACTTGAACACGCGACCCTCTGATTACAAATCAGATGCTCTACCAACTGAGCTAAGCCGGCTAACTTTTCTAATGCGGGTGAAGGGACTTGAACCCCCACGCCGTTAAGCGCCAGATCCTAAATCTGGTGCGTCTGCCAATTCCGCCACACCCGCATATATGACCCGTACTGGGCTCGAACCAGTGACCCATTGATTAAAAGTCAATTGCTCTACCAACTGAGCTAACGAGTCTCAAATATTTCTACTTGAACGGTCCCGACGGGAATCGAACCCGCGATCTTCGCCGTGACAGGGCGACGTGATAACCGCTACACCACGGGACCTATGGGAGTTAACGGGATCGAACCGCTGACCCTCTGCTTGTAAGGCAGATGCTCTCCCAGCTGAGCTAAACTCCCTTTGTGCTAAGCGACTACCGTATCTAACAGGGGGCAACCCCCAACTACATCAGGCGTACTAGGGCTTAACTTCTGTGTTCGGCATGGGAACAGGTGT